>JBNKFC010000546.1:0-31255 GCA_050289105.1 Paracoccaceae bacterium
GGTGACCGAGCCCGACCTCCTCATCGCGGACGAGCCCACCTCGGCGCTCGACGTGACGGTGCAGGTCGAGGTGCTGCGCATCCTCGACGCGCTGGTGCGCGACCGCGGCATGGGCCTCATCTTCATCAGCCACGACCTGCGGCTCGTCTCCTCTTTCTGCGACCGAGTGCTCGTGATGTATGCCGGGAAGGTGGTCGAGGAGTTGAAGGCGTCTGAGCTCGACAAGGCGCAGCACCCCTATACGCGCGGCCTGATGAACTGCCTGCCGAAGATCGAGGGCGGGGTCCGCCCGCTGCCAACGCTCGAAAGGGACGCGGCATGGGCGGAGTGATGCTCGACGCGACGGATCTCCACGTCACCTTCCGAAGCGGCGCCGATACGGTGAAGGCGGTGCGCGGTGTCACTTTCTCCGTCGCGAAGGGGGAAAGCTTCGGCATCGTCGGCGAAAGCGGCTCCGGCAAGTCGACCGTCCTGCGCGCGATCTGCGGTCTCGCACCGACCACTGCCGGATCGATCCGGCTGAACGGCAAACCGCTGACCGATCCCCGTTCGGCCGATTTCTACCGCGAGGTGCAGATGGTCTTTCAGGACCCCTATGCCTCGCTTCATCCCCGGCACACGATCGACAAGGTTCTGTCCGAGCCCCTCGCCATCCACGGCTTCGACCGGCGGGAGGAGCGGATAGAACAGGCGCTCGCCGATGTCGGACTCGGCGGGGACTATCGCTTCCGCTATCCGCACCAGCTTTCGGGGGGCCAGCGCCAGCGCGTAGCGGTCGCCCGCGCGCTGATCCTCGAACCCGAGGTCCTTTTGCTCGACGAACCGACCTCCGCCCTCGACGCCTCGATCCAGGCCGAGGTGCTGAACCTTCTCGACCGCATCCGCGCCGAGCGGGGCCTCACCTATGTCATGGTCTCTCACGACCTCGCCGTCGTCGCCCACATGTGCGACCGGCTGATCGTCATGCAGCACGGGCTTGCGGTCGAGGAACTGACGCGCGAAGCTCTCGCCGCCCACCGGGCCGAGACCGACTATGCGAGAAAGCTGCTCTCGGCTTCCGAGGGCTATACCCCAGCCGAGGCACCATGATTCCTGTTTTCGACGGCCATAACGACTTCCTCCTGCGCCTACTCCGCAATCCTGCGAAGCGCGAGACGATCTGGCTCAAGGGCGAGGGGAAAGGTCATCTCGACCTGCCAAGGATGAAGCAGGGCGGTTTTGCAGGTGGCTTCTTCGCCGTCTACATCCCCTCGCCCGAGGCGCATGATGCGCCCGATTTCGAGGCGATCATGGATGCCCCGCCCTACGACCTGCCGCTGCCGGACCTCATCGGCGCGGAGGAGGCGCAGCCCGTTGCCGCCGCGATGATCGGCCACCTGATGTGGATGGAGCGGACCGGCGCGCTGGCAATCTGCCGCACCGTCGCCGACATTCGCGGGGCGATGGATGCCGGCAAGATCGCCGCGATCCTGCATTTCGAGGGCGCGGAGCCCATCGGCGAGGACCTCGACGCGCTCCACCTCTGGCACGCGGCGGGCTTGCGTTCGCTAGGGCCGGTCTGGTCGCGGCCCACGGTCTTCGGCCACGGCGTGCCGTTCCGCTTCCCCGGATCGCCCGACAGCGGGCCCGGGCTGTCCGAGGCGGGCAAGCGGCTCGTCGCCGAATGCAACCGGCTCAAGATCATGATCGACCTCAGTCACCTCAACGAGGCAGGCTTCAACGACGTCGCCGCGATCTCGGACGCGCCGCTCGTCGCGACCCACTCGAACGCCCACGCCGTCACCCCGTCCACCCGCAACCTCACCGACCGGCAGCTGGCGATGATCGCCGAGTCGGACGGCATGGTCGGGCTCAACTTCGCCACCGTCTTCCTGCGCGACGACGGGCGGAAATCGGCCTTCGACGGCTGGGACCCGATTCTGCGCCACCTCGACCACCTGATCGGAAAGCTCGGCGAAAACCGTGTCGGCTTTGGGTCGGATTTCGACGGCGCGACAGTGCCGGCAGATATCGAGGACGTGGCCGGGCTGCCCCGCCTGATCGCCGCCTTGCGGTCCCATGGCTACGGGGAGGCGCTCTTGCAGAAACTCGCCCATGAAAATTGGCTGTCGCTTCTGGAGCGGACCTGGGGGAGATGAACCCTACCCTTTTGCCGAATACGGCGGCGCGGCGGCTCTTCCTGGATCGCCACGCGCTGATCGAGGCCCCTACCGGCCCGGCAAAGGGCGACGATCTCCTGGCACTGATCCACCGGCTCGGTTTCGTGCAGGTCGACAGCGTGAATACCGTCGAACGCGCCCATCATATGATCCTCTGGTCCCGGCGGCAAAGCTACAGGCCCGCAAACCTCGCGCCGCTTCTCGAACGCGACCGGACGCTCTTCGAGCACTGGACCCATGACGCCTCGGTCATCCCGACCGAGTTCTTCTGCCATTGGAAGCTGCGCTTCGCGCGCGATGCCGAACGGATCCGCGAGAAGTGGACCGGATGGCAGGGCACAGAGTTCCACGACCGGATCGAGGACGTGCTGGCTCATGTGCGTTCTGATGGCCCCGTGGGCACGGGCGACGTCGGGGCCGACGAGGCACGCGGCGAGGCGGGCTGGTGGAACTGGCACCCGTCGAAGACGGCGCTCGAATACCTCTGGCACACCGGCGAGGTCTGTGTCTGCCACCGCAGGAACTTTGCCAAGCACTTCGACCTGACCGAACGCATCCACCCGGACGAACATGCGGCCGCCGCCCCGTCCGAGACAGAGACGATCGACTGGGCCTGCAACGCGGCGCTCGACCGGCTCGGCTTCGCCACGTCGGGCGAGATCGCGGCCTTTTGGGCCACCGTGAAGCCGGAAGAAGCGAAGGCCTGGTGCGCGGCGGCACTCGCGCGTGGCGAAATCATCGAGATCGCCGTAGAGGGCATGGATGGACGCCTGCGCAAATGCTTTGCCCGGCCGGATGCCATCGATGCCGCTGCGGCGGTTCCCGAGCCCGCGAACCGGGTCCGGGTCCTCTCGCCCTTCGACCCGGCGCTGCGGGACCGGAACCGCGCCGAGCGACTTTTCGGTTTCTTCTACCGGATCGAGATCTTCGTGCCGGAGCCGAAGCGCCAATACGGCTACTACGTCTTCCCGGTGATGGAGCGCGACCGGCTGATCGGCAGGATCGACGCGAAATGCCTGCGCGGAGAAGGCCAGCTTGCCGTGCGCGCCTTCTGGCCGGAGCCGGGCATCGCGATGGGCGCCGGCCGCATCGCGCGGCTGGAGGCGGAACTCGACCGCCTTGCCCGGTTCACCGGCTGCACCGACGTGACCTTTGCCGACGGCTGGCTAAGGCCAATCTGAGGCTGTCGAAAACGACATATGCCCGCGTCGGCATCGGATGAGACTACCCCTAGCCCGTCGGCCAGTCTGGCCGAAACGGGAGAGGCGGAATGGGCGGCGAGATCAACTATCGCAGGGGCGTGGCCTTTGTCATCACGGCGGCGGTGCTCTGGTCACTCATGGGGCTCGCGATCCGGCTGATGGGCGATGCGGGGACGTGGCAGGTCCTCTTCTACCGCTCGCTCGGGCTGGTGCCGGTCCTCTTCGCGGTCACCTGGCACCGCTCGGGCGGGCATCCCTTCGCCCGAATCGCAAAGGCCGGCTGGCCGGGCCTCATCGGCGGCGCCGGCCTCGTCTTCGCCTTTGCCGGCGCGATCTTCGCGATCCAGACGACGACGGTCGCCAACGCCGTCTTTCTCTTCGCGGCAGCCCCCCTGATGACGGCCGTCATGGCGTGGCTCTTGCTGAAGGAACCGGTGCGGCCGGCCACATGGGGCGCCATCGCACTCGCCGGGATCGGCATGTTCGTGATGGTGCGCGAAGGTCTCGCCATCGGCGCTGGAATCGGCAACCTCGCGGCCCTTCTCTCCTCGGTCGGCTTTGCGGCCTTCACGGTGACGCTGCGCTGGGGGCGGCTCGGCGACATGTTACCCGCCGTGCTGATCGGCGGCACACTGTCCGTCCTTGTCGCTGCGGCTGTCATCGTGGCACGGGGCGAAAGCTTCGCCCTACCGGCGCGCTCCGTCGGCATCGCAATGGTGATGGGCATGGTGCTGCTCGGCCTCGGCATGGCGATCTACACCGCCGGAAGCCGCGTCGTGCCGGCGGCCGAGATCGGGCTTTTGTCGATGGCCGAGGTGATGCTGTCGCCGGTCTGGGTCTGGCTCTTCCTCGGCGAAAGTGCGAGTGCCGGAACCTTCGTCGGCGGCGCGGTCCTTCTGGCCGCCATCGCGCTCAACGCCGCAACCGGCATGCGCCACCGGCCACCACCACTGACCGTGTGATCAGCGCGACCGGCGGAAGAACCGCGCGCGGGCATACAGATCCTCAAGCCGCTTCATCCGCGCCTGCGTCTCTTCCCAGGTCAGGTTCTGCACTGCTGCCAGCAGCGTTTCGACCAGCACCTGGATCGCCACCGTCGAATCCCAGGCCGAGGGCGCCTCGATATGCGCCGAAAGTCGGTAACGGGCGCGCTCGGCCGCCGGTGAGACCCATTGGTCGGTGATCAGGACGACCTCCGCCCCCTGATCGGCGGAGATCTCGACAAGGCTCAGCACGTTGTTCTCGTAGCGGCGGATGTCGAAGGCCAGGAGGATGTCACCCGGCGCCATGTCGATCAGCGCCGGCGGCCAGGCGTTCGACATGTCGGAAATCAGCGTCACATCGCGGCGAATGATCTTCATATGGGTCACGAAATAATCCGCCATCGCATGGGTGATCCGCCCGCCCATGGCGAAAATCTTGCGGTTCTTGTCGGCCATCAGCCGGGCAATGGCGTCGAACTCCGCATGATCGATCTGGCCGAGCGTCGCTTGCAGGTTGCCCACCACCGCATCGGCGAAGCGATTGAGGATATGGGTGTCCGGCACGCCGCCCGCCCAGCGGTCATGCTTGGCGATAGGCGAGATCAGGCGCTCCTCGACCTCGGTTCGGACCACGGCCTGAAAATCCGGATAGCCCTTGTAGCCCAGCTTCTGCACCAGCCGCACCACCGTCGGCGTCGAGACGTCCGCGCTCTTCGCAAGGGCGGTGATGGAGCCGAGGACGGCCACCGGATAATGTCGCGTGATATGGCTGGCAAGCTGACGCTCGGTCCGCGTCAGGTCATCGAAACGGGCCTTGATCTGTTGTTCTATCGTCCGCGCGGCACCCGGCACTCAACTGCACTCCCCCACGGCCCGAGACATTCAGGCCGCACCTCCGAAAGGATTGTAACAGAAATTTCCATTCAGAAAACATCTTGACAGAAAGCGGGGCGACGGACGAGCCTTGGCGGGGTGAATCAGGGGGAATCCGGGGAAATGGCGGCGGCAGGAATTCAGGGCCTCCCGGTCGTGAGGACCGAGAACGGTGATGCGCCGGGGCCGTTCCTGATCGTCTGCGAACATGCGTCCAACCACTTTCCCGCGACCTTCGGCACACTCGGCCTCGGGCCCGAGGCGCGGGCCGCCCATATCGCCTGGGACCCGGGCGCTCTGGGGCTCGCGCGGCGGCTCGCCGCCATCCTCAACGCGCCGCTCGTCGCCGCTGGCATCTCGCGCCTGATCTACGATCTGAACCGGCCGCCGCATTCCGCCGGCGCGATGACGGCGCGCAGCGAGACCTACGACATCCCGGGCAACGCCGCGCTCACTCTGGCCGAGCGTCGGCGGCGAACCGAGGCCGTCTACCTGCCCTTCCACGCCGCCCTTCATGCCGAGATCGCGCGGCGTCTGGCGGCCGGCACGCCGCCGGTCATCGTTACCGTCCACAGTTTCACACCAGTCTGGTTCGGCACGCGCCGCGATGTCGAGTTCGGCATCATCCACGATGCCGACCCGGCCCTCGCCCGTGCCGTCCTCGCTGAAGCCAAGGCACGCACCGGCCTCGACTGCCGCCTCAACGAGCCCTATTCGGCCGCCGACGAGGTGACCCATACGCTCCGGCTTCAGGCGACCCCCTACGGGCTTTCGAACGTCATGCTGGAGATCCGCAACGACCTGATCGCGGATGCCGAGGCCGAACAGGCGATGGCCGATGGCCTCGCCCCCGTCCTTCTTGCCGCGCTTGCAGCGATATCCCCGAAATCCGCAGAAAAGGCCGCAGTCTGACATGCCCAACTGGTGCCGAACCTATGTCCGGTCAATCGAGGCGCTGAACTACCGCATCGGCCGGATGGCGATGTATCTCCTGTTCGTGATCATGGGCATCCTGCTTTGGTCGTCGGTCACGAAGATAATTCGCGTCCCGGCGATCTGGACGCTGGAGATGGCGCAGTTCACGCTCGTCGCCTATTACCTTCTCGGCGCGCCCTATACGTTCCTCCTGGACACGAACGTGCGGATGGACCTGCTCTATGCCCGGCTCCGGCCGCGCACCCAAGCGCTCTGGGACGTGTTCACGGTCTTCGCGCTGATCTTCTATCTCGGCGTGATGCTCTACGGCGCGATCGACAGCACGGTCTTTTCCTTCGAGACATGGGAGCGGGCGCCGACGGGGTGGCGCCCATATCTCTGGCCGATCAAGACCATCATCTGCATCAGCTTCTTCCTGATGATCCTTCAGGCCATCGCGCATCTGATCCGCGATTTCGCAATCATCCGCGGCGAGGAAATCTGATGTCTTACGAGATGATCGCGGTCCTGATGTTCTCGACCATGCTCCTGATGATGATCACGGGGCAGCGGGTCTTCGGGGCCATCGGCTTTGTCGCCGTTGTCGCGGCGATCCTGCTTTGGGGGCCGGGCGGAACGGACATGGGCTTTTCATCGGTGATGAAGCTGATGAAATGGAATTCACTCCTGACGCTGCCGATGTTCGTCTTCATGGGCTACGTGATGAGCGAAAGCCGGCTGGCCGAGGACCTTTACAAGATGTTTCACGTCTGGTTCGGCCCGCTGCCCGGCGGACTTGCGGTCGGGACCATCATGCTGATGGTGATGATCTCGGCGATGAACGGCCTGTCGGTCGCGGGCATGGCGATCGGCGCCACCATTGCGCTGCCGGAACTGGTGAAGCGCAACTACGACAAGCTGATGATCTCCGGCGTGATCCAGGGCGGGTCGAGCCTTGGCATCCTGATCCCGCCTTCGGTCGTGCTCGTGCTTTTCGCCCAGATCGCGCGGCAGCCGGTCAGCCAGCTCTGGCTTGCCGGGCTGCTGCCGGGCCTGCTGATGGCGTCGCTTTTCGTGGTCTATATCGTGGCCCGCTGCTGGCTGAACCCGTCCCTTGCCCCGGCGATGAGCGCCGAGGAGAGGTCCGAGATCACCTGGGCCGAGCGTATCCGCCTGTTGCGCGCCGGCCTTTTGCCTCTGGTGATCTTCGGCGCGATGATGATCCCCTTCGTCAAGGGCTGGACCAGCCTGACCGAGGCCTCGGTCGTCGGCGCCTTGACCGCCGTTGGGGCGGCCGTGATCAAGCGGCGGTTCACAAGGGAGGTGTTCGAGATCGCCACCCGCAATACGCTCGCCATCACCACGATGTTCATGCTGATTATCATGGCCGCCCTGTCGTTCGGGGCCGTCTTCGACGGTCTCGGCGCCGGCCGGGCGATCGAGAACTTCTTCATCCGCGACCTCGGCCTGACGGCCTGGCAAGTGCTGATTCTGATGCAGCTCAGCTTCCTCATCATGGGGATGTTCCTCGACGATACCGCGATGCTGGTGATCGTCGCGCCGATCTATGTGGGGCTGGCCAAGGCGCTCGGCTTCGACCTGATCTGGTACGGCATCCTCTATACGATCACCTGCCAGATCGCCTACCTGACGCCGCCCTTCGGCTATAACCTCTTCCTCATGCGGGCCATGGCCCCGGCCGACTTCACCCTGCCGATGATCTACCGCTCGGTCTTTCCCTTCGTCGCGGTCATGATCATCACGCTCATCGTGGTGATGATCTTCCCGGAGATCGCGCTGTGGCTGCCCGAGGTCCTGCTGTGACAACCAAGAAAAGACCCCATGCCAAAAGGGGCAGAACCATTCAACAAGGAGAGATACGATGACCACAAGACGCAAGTTCCTGACCACCGGCGCGCTCGCGGCCGGCGCGGCAACGCTCGCAGCCCCCGCGGTCCGGGCGCAGGCGCCGATCAAATGGCGGCTTCAGACCTATGCCGGTGCTGCCCTTGGCGCCGAGGTGATTCAGCCGGCGATCGAGGCGTTCAACACGATCGCCGACGGTGAGATGGAGATCGAGCTCTTCTTCTCGGACCAGCTTGTCCCGACGTCCGAGCTTTTCCGCGCGATGCAGAACGGCACGATCGACGCAGTTCAGTCAGACGACGACAGTATGGCCTCGCCGACTGAGGTAACCGTCTTCGGCGGCTACTTCCCGCTGGCACTGCGCTATTCGCTCGATGTGCCCGCGCTCTTCAACCACTACGGTCTCGACGAGATCTGGAAGGAGGAATACGCCAAGGTCGGGATCAAGCACATCTCGGCCGGGTCGTGGGACCCCTGCCACTTCTCGATGAAGGATCCGATCACCAAACTTGCCGACCTGAACGGCAAGCGCGTCTTCACCTTCCCGACCGCCGGCCGCTTCCTTGCGCAGTTCGGCGTCGTGCCGGTGACCCTGCCTTGGGAAGACATCGAGATCGCGCTGCAAACCGGCGAACTGGACGGTGTGTGCTGGTCGGGCATCACCGAGGTCTACACTGCCTCCTGGGCCAAGCTCGCGCCGAATTTCCTGACCAACAACATCTCTGGCGCCTGGATCGGCCACTTCTTCGCCAATATGGAGCGCTGGGACGCGCTGCCCCCGCGCCTGCAGCTTCTGATGCAGACCTGCTTCGAGCAGTCGCACTACTACCGGCAGCACTGGTACTGGACCGGCGAGGCGCGGCTCCGGGTCGAGGGCGCGGATACCAAGCTGACCTCCATCTCCGACGAGGAATGGGCGACGGTCGAAGAAGCCGCGCGGAAGTTCTGGGACGAGATCGCGGCCGAAAGCGAAACCAAGGCCAAGGTCGTTGCGATCATCGAAAAGTACAACGAGACGATGGTGAAGGCCGGACGGCCCTACCGCAACGTCTGACCATGACCTGCCGGGCGGGGGAGTCTCCGCCGCCCAGCTTCGCGACCGCGACAAAGACGACGATCTGCGCCCTATCGGGCAATTTGATCAAATGTTAGAAACACGGGTAAGGCGGGGTGCGATTCCACGCCACGGACATGAACAGGGAGAGGCGGAATGCCCGCAAATCTGACATTCGACGCGCTGAAGAAAGCCGTCGCCGCCGGCGAGATCGACACGGTCCTGGTCTGCATCGTGGACATGCAGGGCCGGCTCATGGGCAAGCGCTTCGTGGCCCAGCATTTCGTCGACGGCGCCTGGGAAGAGACCCATTGTTGCAACTATCTCCTTGCCGTAGACGTCGAGATGTACACGGTGCCGGGCTACAAGTCGGCAAGCTGGGCCGGCGGATACGGCGACTACGTCATCAAGCCCGACCTTTCGACGCTGCGCCGCCTGCCCTGGCTGCCGGGCACTGCGATGGTGATGTCCGATCTTCTCGACCACCATACGCATGAGGAAGTCTCCGTCTCGCCCCGCGCGATCCTGAAGCGTCAGGTGGCCCGCGCCAAGGCGATGGGCTTCGACGCGATGATGGCGACGGAGCTGGAATTCTTCCTGTTCCAGGACAGCTACGACGCGCTCAACGACCGCAACTACCAGAACCTCCAGACGCTTGGCCGCCACAACGTCGACTACGCGATCTTCGGTACCTCGAAAGAGGAAACCGTGATGCGCGCGATCCGGAACGGCCTCTGGAATGCCGGTGTGCCGATCGAATGCTCGAAGGGCGAGGCCGAGGTCGGGCAGGAAGAGGTCAATGCGAAATATTCCGATGCGCTCGACACTTGCGACATGCATGCGATCATCAAGAACGGCGTGAAGGAAATCGCCCACGCCCACGGCCATGCCGCGACCTTCATGGCGAAATACAGCCACGAGCGCGCCGGCTCGTCGAGCCATGTCCACCAGTCGCTGTGGAAGAACGGCAAACCCGCCTTCCGCGACGAGAAGGACCCGCACGGCATGTCGGCCCTGATGAAGCATTACATCGCCGGCCAACTGGCCTATGCGCGCGAGATCACACCGCTGCTGGCGCCCTATATCAACAGCTACAAACGCTTCGTCGTGGGCATGTTCGCGCCGACGAAGGCCGTCTGGTCGCTCGACAACCGGACCGCAGGCTTCCGCGTCTGCGGCGAAGGCACCAAGGCGATCCGCGTCGAATGCCGGATCGGCGGCGCCGACCTCAACCCCTATATGGCCTGCGCCGGCCTCTTGGCGGCCGGTCTTGCCGGGATCGAGCAGAAACTCGACCTCGAAGCGGCGGTGTCAGGCGACATCTACCACGCCAAGCGGGTGAGAGAGATCCCGCATACGCTGGGCGAGGCGGCCGACCTGATGACCAAGTCGAAGATGCTGCGCGCAGCCTTTGGCGACGATGTGGTCGATCACTACGTCCGCGCCGCGCACTGGGAGATCGAGGAACAGAACCGCGTCGTGACCGACTGGGAAGTGAAGCGGGGATTTGAGCGGCTGTAAGGCCGTAAGGGGCGCGGTTCGCGCCAAGTGAGGACGACATGACCAAGATGATCCAATGTATCTCGCCCGTCGACGGGCGGGTCTATGCCGAGCGTCCGGCCCTGACGCTGGCCGAGGCCGAAGCCTGCGTCGCCCGTGCCAAGGCCGCACAGCACGATTGGGCCGCACGGCCGCTCGAAGAGCGCATCTCGCTGGTGAAGGCCGGTGTCGCCAAGCTGAACGAGATGAAGGACCGGGTGGTCGAGGAACTGGCTTGGCAGATGGGCCGCCCGACCCGCTACGGCGGCGAGTTCGGCGGCGTCAACGACCGCACCAACTACATGGCCGAGATTGCGGCCGACACACTCGCGCCGATGGTCGTGGAGAACTCCAACCTCTTCGAACGCCGGATCGAGCGCGAACCGCACGGGATCGTCTTCATCGTGGCCCCGTGGAACTATCCCTACCTCACCACGATCAACACGCTCGCCCCGGCGCTCATCGCCGGCAACGCGGTGATCCTGAAGCACGCGACACAGACGCTGCTGGTGGGCGAACGGCTGGCCGAGGCCTTCCATGCCGCTGGCGTGCCTGAGGATGTGTTCCAGAATGTCGTTCTCGATCACCAAGTGACCGAGGACCTGATCGGCCAGCGCGCCTTCGGCTTCGTCAACTTCACCGGCTCGGTCGGTGGCGGCGTGGCGATGGAGAAGGCGGCTGCGGGCACCTTCACGGCGCTCGGGCTCGAGCTCGGCGGCAAGGACCCCGGCTATGTCATGGACGATGCCGACCTCGACGCTGCCGTGGATAGCCTGATGGACGGCGCGATGTATAACGCCGGCCAGTGCTGCTGCGGGATCGAGCGGATCTATGTGCATGAAAGCCTTTACGACGCCTTCGTCGAAAAGGCCGTGGCTTGGGTGAAAGCCCTGAAGCTTGGCAGCCCCTTCGATGCCTCGACGACGCTCGGCCCGATGGCCAACAGGCGCTTTGCCGACACTGTCCGCGGCCAGATCGCCGACGCGATCACCGATGGCGCCACGGCGCTCATCGATCCCGCGCTCTTCCCCGAAGATGACGGCGGCGCCTATCTTGCCCCGCAGATCCTCGTCAACGTGAACCACGAAATGCGGGTGATGCGCGAGGAAAGCTTCGGCCCCGTCGTCGGCATCATGCCGGTCAAGGACGACGCTCACGCCATCGCGATGATGAACGATTGCGCCTACGGCCTGACGGCCTCGCTCTGGACCCGCGACAGCGTGCGGGCCGCTCGGATCGGTCGGCAGCTGGAGACGGGGACGGTCTTCCAGAACCGTTGTGACTACCTCGACCCGGCGCTCTGCTGGACCGGCTGCAAGGATACCGGGCGCGGAGCCGCGCTCTCGCCCCTTGGCTTCCAATCGGTCACTCGACCGAAATCCTACCATCTCAAGAAGGTGACGAAATGACTGTGCCGACCGCCAACTGGTCCTACCCCACCGCGATCAAATTCGGTCCGGGCCGCATCAAGGAACTGGCCGACCACTGCAAGGCGGTCGGTATGAAAAAGCCCCTGTTGGTCACCGACAAGGCGCTCGCATCGCTGCCGATCACGACGCAGGCGCTCGAGATCCTCGATGCCGCTGGCCTCGGCCACGCGGTCTTCTCCGAGGTCGATCCGAACCCCAACGAGATCAACATGGCCGCGGGCCTGAAATTCTATCGCGAGGGCGGACATGACGGGGTGGTCTGCTTCGGCGGCGGCTCCGCGCTCGACCTTGGCAAGATGATCGCGCTGATGGTCGATCAGACCGTAAGCGTCTGGGATCTTGAGGATATCGGTGACTGGTGGACCCGTGCCGACGCCTCGAAAATCGCGCCGATCATCGCGGTGCCGACGACCGCTGGAACCGGGTCCGAGGTCGGGCGCGCCGGGGTTCTGACGAATTCGCAGACCCACAAGAAGAAGATCATCTTCCATCCGAAACTCTTGCCGACGGTGACTATTTGCGACCCCGAGCTGACCGTGGGGATGCCGAAGTTCATCACCGCCGGTACCGGCATGGACGCACTCGCCCATTGCCTGGAAGCCTATTCCAGCCCCTTCTACCATCCGATGAGCCAGGGCATCGCGCTTGAAGGCATGCGGCTGGTGTTCCAGAACCTGCCCAAGGTCTACGCGAACCCGACCGACCTCGAAGCCCGCGCCCACATGATGAGCGCCGCCGCGATGGGCGCGGTGGCCTTCCAGAAGGGCCTTGGCGCGATCCATTCGCTGTCGCACCCCGTCGGCGCGGTTTACGGCACCCATCACGGCACGACGAATGCGGTCGTCATGCCGATGGTCCTCGACTTCAACCGAACGGCCATCGAGACCCGGATCGAGGCCGCGAGCGCTTACCTCGGCATCAAGGGCGGTTTCGACGGGTTCCGGGCGAAAGTGATGGACCTGCGCACCGAACTGTCTATACCTGCCAACCTCACCGCCATGGGCGTCGAGGCATCGCGGCTCGACGAACTCACGGACATGGCGCTCGAGGATCCGTCCTGCGGCGGCAATCCTGTCGAGATGACGCGCGAGAACACGCGCGCACTTTACGACGCCTGCATGTAGACCCTCCACCTTCGGTAAATGCGTTGCAATTTTGCCCGATCCGGCGGCGAAGGGCCGCCGGATCGGGAGGTCTGACGCCGCTTGCCTCTCGCCCTCTCCGGCGAAGCGTGTATATTGCCACCCAATAAGAATACGGAGAGCAGGGTGCGGGGACAGAAGATCGCAGGCATTGGCATGGCGACCGTCGCGGCGTTTGGCGCGATCATGGCCTATGCCGACCCTCTGTTGAGCGACAATCCGGGAACATTCGGGCTTCCCGGTCTCATCGACATGCCCTCTGCCGAGAGCGCCCCGGAGGGGATGATCGGCGCGACCGTGTTCCGTTTTGGCGGCGGGCTTCGGATCACCGCGACATTCCAGGTCACCGACAGGCTTCAGGGCGCGTTCCGTTATTCGCGGGTGCCGGGCGTCTTCACCGATGGCACTGCGCTCTATGACCGCTCGTTCGACGTCCAGTATCGGCTGCTCGACGAAAAGGGCCTGCGCCCTGCCGTCGCCATCGGCCTGCGCGACTTCATCGGCACGGGCGTCTATTCCGGCGAATACATCGTCGCGACCAAGACCATCACGCCGCGGCTTCGCGCCACGGCCGGCCTCGGCTGGGGCCGGCTCGGCACCAACGGCGACATCGGCAGCCCCTTCGGCAGCCGGCCGGTGCTGGATATCGGCGAAGGCGGCAAGGCGAATACCGATCAGTGGTTCCGCGGTCCCGTCGCGCCGTTCTTCGGCTTCGCCTGGGACGCCAACGACAAGCTGACGCTGAAGGCGGAATATTCGTCGGACGCCTATCCGCGCGAGACCGCCGCCGGGACATTCTCCCGCGACTCCTCCGTCAACTTCGGTTTCGACTACCGGTTCAACAAGTCCGCGAGCGTGAGCGGCTACTACCTTTACGGCTCCGAAGTCGGCCTGCAATTCAACCTTGCGATCGACCCGCGCCGTCCACCCGCTCCGAGCGGGCTTGAAACCGCGCCTTTGCCGGTCCGGCCACGCCCCTCCCCCGCGGCTGATCCTGCGGCCTGGGCCACCGACTGGACCGCCGATCCCGAGGTGCATCCCGGCATCCAGACCGCCGTCGCCAAGGCGATGGAGAAGGATGGCATGGTCCTCGAAAGCATGGCGCTGTCGGCGAACCGGGTCGAAGTGCGGCTTCGCAATCAAAAATACCTCGCGCAGCCGCAGGCAATCGGCCGGACCGCCCGCATCCTGACCCGGGCGCTGCCGCCCTCGGTCGAGACATTGGTGATCACCTCGATGGCGGAAGGCATGCCGACCTCGTCGGTTACTCTGTCGCGCCGCGATGTCGAGACGCTGGAAAGCGAAGAATCCGCCGCGCTGTTGCGCAAGGCGACGTTTAGCGACGCCCTTGACGGGCCGGAAACCGGCCTCGTTCCGACCGATCATGTCTATCCGCGCTTCGTCTGGTCGCTCGCACCCTATGGCGAGGCGAGCGTCTTCGATCCCGACGACCCCCTGCGCGCCGACTTTGGCGTCAAACTGGGCGGGCGCTACGAATTCGCGCCGGGTCTGGTCCTGTCGGGGACCCTCCGCAAGAAGATCATCGGCAATCTCGATGCGTCCACGCGGACGTCGGATTCAACCGTCTATCACGTCCGCTCCGACCTCGTCGAATACCAGAAGCACGGCGATCCGGGCATTCAGGACCTGACGCTCGCCTGGTATTATCGCCCGGCACCGAACCTTTATGGTCGTGTCACAGTCGGTCTTCTTGAGCGCATGTACGGCGGCATTTCCAGCGAGCTTCTGTGGAAGCCGGTGGACAGCCGTCTCGCCCTCGGGGCGGAAGTGAACTACGTCAAGCAGCGCGACTTCGACACGATGTTCACGTTCCGCGACTACGAGATCGCAACCGGCCATGTCTCGGCCTACTACGATTTCGGCAAGGGCTTCATGGGCCAGGTCGATGTCGGGCGCTATCTGCTCGGTGACTGGGGGGCGACCTTCACACTCGACCGCGAATTCGCCAACGGCTGGAAAGTCGGCGCCTATGCGACCTTTACCGACCTGTCCGCGGCCGATTTCGGCGAAGGCTCGTTCGACAAGGGCGTACGCCTGACGATCCCGGTTTCGTGGACGACCGGCAAACCGTCGACCAACAAGGTCTCGACCGTGATCAAGTCGTTGAACCGCGATGGCGGTGCCCGGCTCGAGGTTGACGGTCGGCTCTACGACACGGTCCGCAGCACTCATCAGGGCGACATGCAGATCCAGTGGGGGAGATTCTGGCGGTGACGGTACGGCAACGCTGGGCCAAGGGAGCGCGCGTCGCGCTCGTGGCAGGGATGCTTGCGACGACCACCGTGGTCGGATGCGGTTCCGACACGTCCAAGACCGAAAGCAGCCGAATCGCTCTTGACGTGGTGAAGGGACTGAAGGCCAAGATCCTGCCCGGCAAGGCTGCGGCCTCTGCGGCGACGCCGGATCCCGAAAAGCTCGCCGCCGCCGCCAAGGCCTCTTTCGCGGGGCCGATCGTCCTCGCCCAGATCGAGAAGACCGGCGGCCTGACGGTCTTAGGAGAATACGGCCGGAACGGATCCACACGCACCTATTCTACGCCGAACGAACAGACCCTCGTCCTGCGCGACGGAATACTGATCGCCACGCGCGGTCTTGGCAATGATCTCATGTCTTCTGACAGCCAGGCCGCCGCGGCCCTGATCACGCACCGGCAAGGTGGCACTGCCGCGCGCGTCTATCGCTACCTCGATGGCGAGGATATCGAGCGGCCGCTGCCGATGCGCTGCGATGTTTCGGTCGGCCCGACGAAATCCTTCGATTTCTCCGGCACGCATTACGACACCTTGCAGATGGACGAGACCTGCCGGGCGAAGGATCTCAGCATAGACAACAATTACTGGGTCACAGCCAACGGCACGATCGCGCTGTCACGGCAATGGATCGGTCCGGCGATTGGGCATGTGACGATCCAACTCGTCCGCCCCTGATCGCTCGCCCAGAAGCGCTAGTGCCCCCACGCGGCCCACGCCCGCCGATAGCCCCGACAGCACAAAGGCCGGACACATCGTGCCCGGCCTTTGCTGAATTACGATTTACGCAGTCGCGCGGATCAGGAGTCCGACGACGCGGCAGCGATCACGCCCAGCAGCAGCAGCGCCGGAACGATCAGGCCAGCATTCGAGGTGCCGGCTTCTTCAACGACGATCGGCTCAGCTTCGACCATCGGGGCCGAGTAGCCGCCAGCGAAAGCCGCACCGGCCGACAGCGTCAGGACCGCAGCGAGGGTAGCAAGTTTTTTCATGTTAGTTCTCCGCTCTAACCATCACAAGCCACCAAACGCGGCAGCTTCCTTTCCCAAACAAGCACAATCTCGGGAAGAAGCAAAGCATAATTCTGCGTCGCCGCGCCAGAAACAATCATGTGTTGCAGATTCGCAGGATTCAGCCGGCGAAAGTCTGAGAAACATAATAATTTCCGCAGTATGGAGCCTTCGCGTCGAAGCCGACACCGGAGCCCACGCGAGAAACCTTGCGGTCGAGAATATTGCGACGGTGATCGGATGATTCCATCCACAGGCGAACAATCGTGCGCGCGAGCGAGGCATAGCTGTGCGGGGGAATTGCCTGGCCGTTGCCCGCAAGAAACCCGCAAGACGACTTGTTCGCGATGCGGAACGAACGGCCATCAATCTGAAATCGGGCAATCTGGCCGATATTCTCGGACCCGGCGTGGAAACGCAGCCCCGACGCCTTGAGACGGGCGACGGGGGTCGCCTGACCGGGTGTCTGCGAGCGGTGCGTGAGGTTTCTGGCACGCGCCATCCACTTGGCATGTTGCCCCGCGACCTTGCGCAAACCGCCCGCTTCGCCAAGCGGCGTCAAACCCGCGCGGCACCGGTAATAGTTCACTTCGGAACGGATCGCCTTGTCGACGAGCGCCTGGTCGATCTTCGACTCGGCCCGGATCGGGGCATCGGCCCCCGGCACGGCCGCGCGCGAACAGCCGAAGGCGGCCGAACCGGCCAAGGGCAGCAGCAAGATCCCGACAACCACATGTTTTGTCAGCCAGTCGAACACGTTCCACTCCCGGTTTCCGGCGACAAGCGCGCCTATCCCGCCTGACTGTGCACGAAACTTTGGCAATAAGTTGACGTGGGCCCGCACGAGCCTACCTGAGGCGTTGACAGGCAAACGGTGATCGTTCCATGTCGGCGCGGTACATTGTTCGAGGGCGAATTGATGAAAATCGCGATGATCGGAACCGGGTATGTCGGGCTCGTCTCCGGGGTCTGTTTCTCCGATTTCGGCCATGAGGTCGTGTGCGTCGACAAGGACCCGCGAAAGGTCGCGATGCTGACCAAGGGCGAGGTCCCGATCTACGAGCCGGGGCTCGACGTGCTGATGGCCAAGAACGTTGCCGCCGGGCGGCTGTCGTTCACCGGCGATCTCAAGTCCGCCGTCGACGGCGCCGACGCGGTCTTCATCGCCGTCGGCACGCCGACCCGGCGCGGCGACGGTCACGCTGACCTGACCTATGTAATGGCCGCCGCCGAGGAGATCGGCCGCGCGCTGACCGGCTACGCCGTCGTGGTGACGAAATCGACCGTCCCCGTCGGCACCAACGCCGCCGTGCGCGCGGTGATCGAGAAAGCCGCGCCGAATGCCGATTTCGACGTCGCCTCAAACCCGGAATTCCTGCGCGAGGGGGCCGCGATCGACGATTTCATGCGCCCCGACCGGGTCGTAGTCGGGATTACCTCGGAGCGCGCGCAGAAGGTGATGGGCGAGATCTACCGCCCGCTCTTCTTGCGTGACTTCCCGATCCTCTATACCGACCTCGAGACCGCCGAGATGATCAAGTACGCCGCCAACGCGTTCCTCGCCACGAAGATCACCTTCATCAACGAGATCGCCCGGCTTTGCGAAAAGGTCGGAGCGGATGTGAAACAGGTGTCGCGCGGCATGGGCCTCGACAACCGGATCGGAAACAAGTTCCTGCATGCGGGGCCGGGCTATGGCGGGTCCTGCTTCCCCAAGGACACCTCGGCGCTGGCGCGGATCGGGCAGGAACATGCCGCGCCGATCCAGATCGTCGAGACGGTGATCAAGGTCAACGAGGAGGTAAAGCGCCGCATGGTCGAAAAGGTAACCGACCTTTGCGGCGGTTCGGTCAACGGCAAGACCGTCGCCGTCCTCGGCGTCACCTTCAAACCGAACACCGACGACATGCGCGACGCGCCGTCGCTGACCATCGTGCCGGCGCTTGTCGGGGGCGGCGCCAAGGTACGGGTCGTCGATCCACAGGGCAGGCGCGAGGGCGAGAAGCTCCTGCCCGGCGTGACCTGGATGGACGACGCCTATGCGGCGGCCGACGGGGCGGACATCGTCGTTATCCTGACCGAATGGAACGAGTTCCGCGCGCTCGACCTCACGCGTCTTGCCCGCGGCATGGCGCATGCCCGAATGGCCGATCTGCGCAACGTCTATTCGCCGAAGGACGCGCAGGCGGCGGGGTTCGAGGCCTATTCCGGCGTCGGGCGCTGAGGCAGAGGCCGGGGCGCTGCCCGTCGTCCATTGGTTCTCAAACCAAGGGACGACCCCGGTGTATTTGGGAACAGAAGAAGGTCAGGGCGCGAAGACGCCCTTGAAGTCTTCGCGGAGCGCCGCCTTCTGCACCTTGCCCATCGTGTTGCGCGGCAGCGCGTCGCGGATCGCGATGTGCTTCGGCTGCTTGAACTTCGCGAGGTTTTTTCCAAGGGCCGCACGGATCGCCTCGGGCTCGGGCGCGGCGCCGGCCTCGGGGACCACGACCGCCACGACGCCTTCGCCGAAATCGGGATGCGGCGCGCCGATCACCGCGCTTTCAAGCACGCCGGGCAGCGCGTCGAGCGCCATTTCCACTTCCTTCGGGTAGACGTTGAAGCCGCCGGAGATGATCAGGTCCTTGCCTCGCCCGACGATGCTCACGTAGCCGTCCGCATCGATCACCCCGAGATCGCCGGTGATGAAGAACCCGTTCTGGCGGAGTTCCTCCGCCGTCTTCTCGGGCATGTTCCAATAGCCCTGGAAAACGTTCGGCCCCCGCACCTCGATCGTACCAATTTCGCCCTGAGGCAGTTCGCCGCCTTCCGAGTCGCAGACCTTCAACTCCACGCCCGGCAGGGGGAACCCCACCGTACCCGCCCGCCGCTCTCCCTCGTAGGGGTTCGAGGTGTTCATGTTGGTCTCGGTCATGCCGTAGCGTTCGAGAATGCGGTGGCCGGTTCTTGCCTCCCACTGGCGGTGGGTCTCGGCCAGAAGCGGCGCGGAGCCGGATATGAAGAGCCGCATCCCCGAGACCAGCTCGCGGGTCAGGCGCGGATCGTCGAGAAGGCGCGTGTAGAAGGTCGGCACGCCCATCATCGCAGTCGTTTGCGGGAGGTGGCGGATCACTTCGTCAGTGTCGAATTTCGGCAGGAAGATCATCGGGCAGCCGGCGAGGAGCGCGACGTTGGTCGCGACGAAAAGCCCATGGGTGTGAAAGATCGGCAGCGCGTGGAGGAGCACGTCATCCGCCGTGAAGCGCCAATACGCGGCCAGCACCTCGGCGTTGGACAGAAGGTTCGCATGGCTCATCATCGCGCCCTTCGACCGGCCTGTCGTGCCGGAGGTATAGAGCAGGGCCGCGAGATCATCGGCGGCCCGCGCGGCGACCGGGGCCGCCTCTGCCGCCCGCGCCGCCTCGGCGAAGCTGCCCGTCCCGTCTGAGTTCAGCACCGCGAGGGCCGCGCCGCAGCCCGCCGCGACCGGGGCGAGGGCCGCCTCCGCCCGGCCGTCGCAGAGAAGAAGCTTCGCCCCGGCATCGGCGACGAAATACTCGACCTCGGCGGCGGTATAAGCGGTGTTGAGCGGTAGGAAGACGATGCCGGCCCGGATCGCGCCGGCGATCACGGCGAGCATGTCGGCGCTCTTTTCCAGTTGCAGCGCCACGCGGTCGCCCGGCTTCAGCCCGGCCCCGACCAGCGCACCGGCGAAGCGCGCCGCGCGTTCGGCGAAGGCGGCGTGACTGATCCGGTGGCCGTCTGGCAGGATCAGAAAGTCCCGCCCGCTGCCCTCATTCCGTCCGAAAAGCGCATCGTAGAGATGATTGGCCATGCCGCCCCCCGTATCCACCTGGCTCAGATACCCGCGCCGGAGGCAAGAATCTAGCGCGTGTGCGGCATCGGGATCAGGCTGAGCGCGAATAGCCCGGCGGCGGCCGCGACGATCGACGGCCCCGCCGGCGTATCGAACCGCAGCGAGAGCCAGAGACCCGCAAGGACCGCCGCGGAGCCGAGCGCCACGGCCCAGGCCGCCATTGCCTCGGGCGTCCGCGACAGGGCCCGCGCACTCGCCGCCGGGATGATCAACATCGCCGCGATGAGAAGCGCGCCCACGATCTTGATCGACACCGCGACCACGAGCGCCAGCGCGAGGGTCAGGACCAGCTTCTCGCGCCTTGGGTCGATGCCTGCCGCCTGCGCCAGTTCCTCGTTCACCGTCGTCGTCAGAAGGGCATTCCATCGCCAGATCATCAACGCGAGGACCAGCGCCGATCCGCCCCAGACCCAGACGAGGTCGGCGGAACTTACCGTCAGGACATCGCCGAAGAGGTAGGCCGAGAGGTCCGACCGCACGCCCGGCAGGAACGACACAGCGACAAGGCCGAAGGCGAGCGCCGAATGCGCCAGCACGCCGAGCGCGGTATCTGCCGCCCTGCCCCGGCCGCTGAGGCCGGTCACCGCCAGCGCCATCGCCAGCGCGACGAGCGCGGTCCCCGCCGCCACCGGGAGGTCCGTCGCCAGCGCCAGTGCGACGCCGAGGATCGCAGCGTGCGACGTCGCGTCGCCCATATAGGCCATCCGCCGCCAGACGACGAAGGCGCCCAAGGGGCCGGCGGCCAGCATCAGACCGATCCCGGCCAAGGCAGCGCGGATCAGGAAATCGTCAGGCATTCTCGGCCTCGGCGCTGTGATTGTGATCATGGTTGTGGTGGTGATGATCGTGACCGTCGCCCGGATCGTGCGCATGGTCATGTTCGTGCCGATAAAGCGCCAGCGCCCCGCCCGTGCCGAAGCCGAAGAGCGCGCGGTATTCCGGCGCCGCCGACACGACCTGCGGCGCGCCCTCGCAGCAGACATGGCCGTTGAGGCAGATCACGCGGTCGGAGGCGCTCATCACTACATGCAGGTCGTGGCTGACCATCAACACCGCCACCCCCGTCTCTTGCCGCACCTCCTCCAGAAGCCGGTAGAAGCCCGCGACCCCCGGCTGATCGAGCCCCTGCGTCGGCTCATCGAGAATGAGGATCTCGGGCCGCGCCAGAAGCGCGCGCGCCAGAAGAACCCGCTGGAGCTGCCCGCCCGAGAGTGCGGCCATCTGCCGGTCTTCGAGCCCGGGAACGCCGGTCCGAACGAGCGCTTGGGCCGCATCCGGCGCCGTCACCTGGCGGGGCAGCGACAGGAACCGCGCGACCGTCATCGGCAACGCCGCGTCGATCTGCAACCGTTGCGGCACGTAGCCGATGCCGAGCCCGACGCGGCGCGAGACCTTGCCCTCCGCCGCTTTCTCAAGGCCGATAAGCGCGCGGATCAGCGTCGACTTGCCCGACCCGTTCGGGCCGACGACGGTCACGATTTCGCCCGCGCTGATTTCGAAATCCACGGCGCTCAATACCGTCTGGGCACCGTGTCGGACCGTCAGACCGCGCGCTTCGATGAGTTTCACGACGCGGCCTCCGCGCAGGCCGGGCAGAGACCCAGAGCTTCGACATTCATGCGTTCGACCGAAAAGCCGATCCGCGCCGCCGCTGCCTCCATCGCACCGCGCACGGCATCGGCGGGGGCTTCGGCCACGGCATCGCATTCGCGGCAGATGAAGAAGGCGGGACTGTGCGCCTCGCCGGGATGCATGCAGGCCGCGAAGGCATTGAGCCGCCGGATCCGGTGCGCCAGTCCCTGATCCACGAGAAAGTCGAGCGCGCGGTAGGCCACGGGGGGCTGGTTGCCGAAGCCGGCCTCGGCCAGTTTTTCGAGAACCTCGTAGGCACCAAGGGCCCGGTGCGATTCGAGCAGGATTTCCAGGGCGCGGCGTCGGACCGGGGTCAATCGCGCGCCCGTCCGCGCGCTCAGCGCCTCGGCGCGGGCAAGCACGTCGCCGGTGCAATGGGCATGGTCATGCGCTTCGAAGGCGAGCCCCGGGTCGGAATGCTTCTGCTCGGTCGACATGGCTTTGTCTGGGTCTCTTGACATGTTATGCTATAACATACGATATCGCAGTCGGACCCGCAATCCCCGGAAGGACATCGCCATGCGACGCCTGCGCCACATCGCCGCGACCCTTGCCCTTGTGGCCCTGCCGGCCCATGCGGAGGTGCCGGAGGTGGTGACCGACATGCCGGTCGTCCATTCGCTCGTCTCAATGGTCCTCGGCGACCTCGGCGACCCGATGCTGCTGCTCGACAAGGGTGCCGATGCGCATGACTTCCAGCTTCGCCCCTCGCAGATCCGCGCCCTGAACGGTGCCGGCCTTCTTGTCTGGATCGGGCCCGACATGACGCCCTGGCTCGACCGCGCAATCGCAGGCGCAGACGGCCCGCGCTCCCTTGCTCTTCTCGACGTGCCTGGAACGACAGTGCGCCGAGTCGCGGACCACGCCGAGGACAGCCACGACACTGCCACCCAACCGGTTGCCGATGACGCCCACGATCACGGCGGCGTTGATCCGCACGCCTGGCTCGACCCCGACAACGCCGCCCTGTGGATCGGGCACATTTCGGACGCGCTGGTCGAACTGGATCCCGGCAACGCCGTCGCCTACCGCGCCAATGCATCGCTCGCCCAAGCACGGATCGAAACGCTGGATCGCACGCTTCGCGACCGGCTCGAGCAGTCAGGGACGGTGGGACTGGTGATGGCGCACGACGCCTACGGCTATTTCGCCGATCACTACGGCCTGAACATCATCGCCGCGCTCGCCAGGGGCGACGCCGCCGATCCCGGCGCCGCGCATCTGTCCGACGTCCGCGCGCTGCTCGAGGACGGAGCGGTCACCTGCATCTTCCCCGAGGCCGGACGTGATCCGGCTCCGGTCACCGCGCTCGCAGAGGGCACGTCCGTCCGGATCGGCCGCGCGCTCGACCCCGAAGGCCGGGCGCTCGAGACCGGCCCGGACCTCTACCCCGATCTCATGACGGAACTGGGCGGCGCGATCGCCGACTGCATCGCCGGGGATTGACCAGAACGCCCGCCCTCGCCACCAAGGAGGCCGCAATCCGGGAAGACAGATGCCGAACCGAACCGATACCCCCGCAACCCACCGACCGGCGGCGCGATGAGCGCCGCGATCCGGGACTTCGGCACCACGGGGGCGGGCGAGCGCGTTCAGGCGATCGACCTCGCAGCCGCCGACCTGCGCGCCACGATCCTGACACTCGGCGCGACCGTGCAGGACCTTCGGCTCGACGGAGTGCCGTGGCCGCTCGTCATCGGATCCAACCATCTCTCCGCCTATGAGGGGACGCTTCGATATGCCGGCGCAATCGTCGGGCCCGTGGCGAACCGCATCGCCAAGGCGACAGCCCTCATCGCCGGGCACCGACATGTCTTCGATGCCAACGAGGATGGGCGGACGACCCTCCATTCCGGCGCCGTTGGCCTTCATGCGCGCCTGTGGAGGATAGAGCAGAGCGGGGCGGACACCGCCACGCTCAGCATCGATCTGCCGGACGGGGACGGTGGCTTTCCGGGCAACCGCCGGATCAGCGCATCCTTCCGTCTGACCGAGCCCGGCGATCTCGTGATCGAACTGACGGCCGTGACCGATGCTCCGACCCTGATCAACCTTGCCCATCATGGCTATTGGAACCTCGACGGCGGCGCGGACACGTCCGGGCATCGACTGCACGTCGCGGCCGATTCCTACCTTCCCGTCGACGACAAACTGATTCCGACCGGGGAGATCCGCAGTGTCGCAGGAACGCCCTTCAACCTGCGTTCCGGTCCTCTCCTCTCCGCCGCGCCGCCGCTCGATCACAATTTCTGCCTTGCGGATAACCGACGCGCCCTGACCGAAGTGGCCGAGCTTCAGGGCGCCTCCGGCATCCGCCTGCGCCTTGCAACGACGGAACCGGGCCTTCAGGTCTATGACGGGCGCCACTTCTCCGTGCCCGCCGGCATCGGCCTCGGCGGCCGGGGATACGGACCCCATGCCGGCATCGCGCTGGAGGCCCAAGGCTGGCCGGACGCGCCCAATCAAGAGGCATTCCCAACGATCACGCTCGAACCCGGCGAGGTATACCGGCAGGTCACGCGCGCCCGGATCGATCGGAAGAACATGGCTTGACCGGGCCGGGAAATGCGCCACGCTTGGTGTATTCTGAAGTTGCAGAAATGCAGGAACACATGGCGAGATCATATGCCTATTCCGAGATCGTCGCCGAGATCGGCGCGCTCTTCGGTCTCTCTCGCCCGGCGGGTCAGTGTTTCGCTGCGATCTGGCGGGCCGCACAACCGCCCTGCGCCGACGACCTGACCGAGACGCTGGGACTGTCGCGGTCCAACATCTCGACGGCCCTGAAGGAGCTGCGCGACTGGGGGCTGATTTCCCGCGCCCGGGCGCCGGGCGACCGAAAGGATTATTTCACCGCCGAGCCCGATCCTTGGGATACCGTTCGCGCGCTGCTGTCAGGCCGGCAAAGACGGAGCATCGCCCCGATCCTCGACCGCCTCCTTGCCGCGGAGGCGGAAACTGGCGACGTGCGGATCGCGACCCTTCACGCGGTTCTCAGCGCCGTGTCCGCCCGGATGGAATCGCTTGCGGCGCTGGATGCAGGCGCGCTTTCGAGAAAGTTCCTATCCGCGGACGCCGAAAAATCCGGCGCCGCGAAAAAGAAGAAAAAGAAGAAAAAGACCTAACGCCCCGGCCCGTGGCCGAAGGCGCCGATTTCCTCAGTTCTCGTCGTCGTCCTCGTCGTCGTCATCGTCATTCGGCAGGTTGAAGAAGCTGTCCGCATTGGAATAGTCGGCCGGGTTCTTCTCTTCGTCCTCGGACTTCGAGAGCGAGAAATTCTCAAGCCCCGCGATGGCGCTCGGCATCTTCGGCTCCGAGGACATGCCCAGCGACTGCTCGGTGGAGACGAGCTTGCGGCGCTCGTCATCGGTCATCACAGCGCCTTCTGCGGCCTTCTTCTTCGCCGCCTTCTGCACGGCGGCGTCCAGTTCGGACTGCCGGCAGAGGCCAAGCGCCACCGGGTCTATCGGCGTGATGTTCGAGATGTTCCAATGGGTCCGGTCGCGGATCGAGGCGATCGTGGGCTTCGTCGTGCCCACGAGCTTGCCGATCTGCGAATCCGCAAGCTCCGGGTGGAACTTCACCAGCCACAGGATCGCCGCCGGACGGTCCTGACGCTTCGACAGCGGCGTGTAGCGCGGACCACGGCGCTTTTCCTCGCCGAGCGAGGCCGGGTTGAACTTCAGCTTCAGCTTGTAGAGCGGATCTTTCTCGCCCTTCTCAATCTCGGACGCTTCCAGTTGGCTGTTGGCGATCGGGTCAAAGCCCTTCACCCCCGCCGCGACGTCACCGTCGGCGATGCCCTGCACCTCAAGCTCGTGCATACCGCAGAAATCCGCGATCTGCTTGAAGCTGAGCGTCGTGTTGTCCACAAGCCAAACGGCCGTGGCCTTGGCCATAAGCGGTTTCGTCATGCGGCTTCTCCTTTACAAATCTCTCCCGCGCCGGGAAAACGGCTGCGACCCTCGGGCCGCCTTTCCTCGTTTTCGGGGAAGTTCGCCGGCTATATAGTCGTTTCGACGACCGGAGAAAAGAGAAAATGCGCTGGTTTCTTGCCCTCGTCATGAGCGCCCTGCCCGCCTTTGCCGAGGGCGAGCGTGCGGGGGAATTCGATTATTACGTCGTGTCGCTATCCTGGTCGCCGACGTTCTGCGCGCTGACTGGCGACGCCCGGGGCGAGGATCAGTGCGATCCGCGCCACGATTTCAGCTTCACCCTGCACGGGCTCTGGCCGCAGTACGAGTTCGGCTGGCCGAGCTTCTGCCGGACCGGAGAGCGCGACCCCTCGCGCGCCGAGACAGGGGCGATGGCGGACATCATGGGGTCCTCGGGGCTGGCCTGGTACGAATGGAAAAAACATGGACGCTGCTCCGGCCTTGCGGCCCGCGACTATTTCGCCGCGTCCCGGCAGGCCTATGAAAAGGTGGAGATTCCGGAGGTTCTTGCGACACTTCGGAAGGATGTGAAGCTGCCGATTCATGTTGTCGAGGAGGCCTTCGTCGAGGCCAATCCTGGCCTCGATGCGACGATGATCACCGTCACCTGCGAAGCGGGCCGCATTCAGGAAGCGCGGATCTGCCTGACCCGCGACCTTCAGTTCCGACCCTGCGGGCTCGACGCCGCACGCGATTGTCGGATGGAGGACGCGCTGATGGAGGCTGTGCGGTAACGCGGCCGAAGGGACCTTGGGCCCGGACAGAGAGGCTTCCCCGGATGTCCAGGGCGCCCAGTTAGGACCGCGCCCGCCCCCTTCCTTCTAGCCGGCGCGCCCGCCCGTGGCCTCCGTCACCTCGTCCGCCGCCGCGCGGACCAATGCGCCGATCCCCGCCGCCTTCTCCGCCGTCAGCCGGAAAGCCGGGCCCGAGACGGAAAGTCCCGCGACCGGCTCGCCGTGGGCGTTGAAGATCGGAGCGGCGACGCAGCGCATCCCTTCCGCCCGCTCCTCGTCGTCAAGCGCGTACCCTCGCGCGCGGGTCGCCGCGAGGTCATCCAGAAGCGCCGCCACGTCACAGATCGAGTGCGCGGTGAACCTCGGGAGCCCCGCCGCCGCAATCTGACGCACACGCGCCTCGGGATACCAGGCGAGAAGCGCCTTGCCGATTCCCGAAGTGTGCATGGGGCCGAGGGTGCCGGGGGGGAAGAACGCCCGGATCGTTTCGTGCGTCTCGACCTGGCTGAGGAACAGCACCTGATCGCGCATCTCGACGCCGAGATTGGCGGTCTCTCCGGTCGCCCGCATCAACCGGTCCATCGCTTGTCGCGCACGCTCGACGACCTTGGTTCGCCTCAGGAACTGCGAGCCGACGCGGAACGCCCCGCCGCCGACATGCCAAAGCTGGCCCGGCTCCTCTATCTCGACGAAGCCATGCGACTGAAGCGTCGTCAGCACGCGGTAGACTGTGGGCGCGGACTGGTCCGTCCGGCTGGCCAGTTCGGTCAGTGTCAGCCCGCCCGCATCGGCCACCACCTTCAGGATCATCAGCGCCCGGTCGAGCGACTGAATCGTGTTCTCGGCAGTCTTGTCGTGGAAGCTTTTCGGGCGCCCCCTGGGGCGGGTTGCGGTCAATCCGGCCTCCTTCCTTTTGATATTCGAAAATCCATTTCGCCAGTTGAAAAACATTTTAGGAAGCAAATTCATGGCGTAAAGGTATTTTTTCAACGAACGAAAAACTATTTCGAAAAAATTGCGCTGTGCCGCCTACCTCCCTATCCTCTCCCTCATCCCGAACCGAGCGAGGCGCCAGATGTCCTTCCAGAACCCCGTATTCATCCCCGGCCCGACCAATATCCCCGAGGCGATCCGCAAGGCGGTGGACATGCCGACGATCGACCACCGCTCGCCCCTCTTCGGCGAGATCCTGCATCCGGCGCGGGCGAATGTGCGGAAGGTCCTGAGGTCCGAGTCGGCCGAAATATTCTTCTTCCCCTCGACCGGCACCGGCGGCTGGGAAACCGCGCTCACCAATACGCTCTCGTCCGGCGACAAGGTTCTGGCGGCGCGGAACGGCATGTTCTCGCATCGCTGGATCGACATGTGTCGGCGCCACGGGCTGGAGGTCGAGGTGGTCGAAACTCCGTGGGGCGAGGGCATCCCGGCAGACCGGTTCGAAGCGATCCTGAGCGCCGACAAGGGCCATGCAATCAAGGCGGTTCTCGCCACGCACAACGAAACGGCCACCGGCGTGCGGTCGGATATCGCGGCGGTCCGCGCGGCGATGGGCGCGGCGCGACACCCCGCGCTTCTCTTCGTCGACGGTGTGTCCTCGATCGGCTCGATGGAATTCCGCATGGACGACTGGGGCGTCGACATTGCCGTGACCGGCAGCCAGAAAGGCTTCATGCTGCCCGCAGGCCTCGCCATCCTCGGCTTTTCCGAAAAGGCGATGGAGGCAGGCAAGTCCGCCACCCTGCCCCGCACCTTCTTCGACATCCGAGACATGGAGAAGAGTTACGCCGCCAACGGATATCCCTACACACCGGCGGTCGGGCTTCTGAACGGCCTGAAGCTCGCCTCTGACATGCTGCTGGCCGAAGGGCTCGACAACGTTTTCGCCCGCCACCACCGCATCGCCGAGGGCGTGCGGCGTGCCGTCAGTGCCTGGGGGCTAACACTGTGCGCCGCCTCTCCGGACCTATACTCCGACACGGTGAGCGCGATCCGCACGCCCGCGGGCTTCAACGCCACCGATATCGTCGCCCGCGCCGCCAGCGACTACGGAGTCGCTTTCGGCACGGGACTTGGCGAGGTTGCGGGCAAGGTCTTCCGCATCGGGCACCTTGGGTCGCTCACGGACGTGATGGCGCTGTCCGGCATCGCCACCGCCGAGATGGTCATGGCCGATCTCGGCCTGTCGATCAAGCTTGGCTCCGGCGTAGCGGCGGCGCAGGATTACTATCGTCACGGCGCATCGGCCAAGCAGGCCGCCGCATGAAGGATCTCGACATGTACATCCCGACCTATCAGGACGTTTTGGCGGCGCATGAGCGGATCGCGCCCTATATCCACCGGACGCCGGTGCTGACCTCGTCCTATCTGAACGGCCTCACTGGGGCCGAGCTTTTCTTCAAGTGCGAGAACTTCCAGAAGGCTGGTGCGTTCAAGGCGCGCGGCGCCTCGAACGCGGTCTTCGGTCTGACCGAGGAGCAGGCCGCGAAGGGCGTCGCC
Organism: Paracoccaceae bacterium; assembly: GCA_050289105.1. Classification (GTDB taxonomy): domain Bacteria; phylum Pseudomonadota; class Alphaproteobacteria; order Rhodobacterales; family Rhodobacteraceae; genus Albidovulum. The sequence goes on from JBNKFC010000546.1 coordinate 29,097, forward strand.
ACGCATTCCAGCGGTAATCACGGCCTGTCTCTATCCTACGCCGCGGGCCGGCGTGGCATCCCCTGCACCGTGGTCATGCCGCGCACGGCACCTCAGGCCAAGAAGGACGCGGTGAGGGGCTATGGCGGCCGCATCGTCGAATGCGAGCCCTCGACCTCCAGCCGCGAGGCGGTCTTTGCCGAGGTTCTGGCCGAGACGGGCGCCGAATTCGTCCATCCCTACAACGACCCGCGCGTCATCGCAGGACAGGGCACCTGTTCGCGGGAACTGGACGAGCAGGTCGAGGGGCTCGATGCCGTGATCGCCCCGATCGGCGGCGGCGGCATGATCTCGGGCACCTGCCTGACGCTGTCGACCGTTGCGCCGCGCGTCAAGGTCTACGCGGCGGAGCCGAAGCAGGCCGATGATGCCGCGCGGAGTTTCCGCGCCGGGCATATCATTGCCGACGATGCCCCCGAAACCGTGGCAGACGGGCTGAAAGTGCCCTTGAAGGAGCTGACCTGGCATTTCGTGCAAAAGCACGTCACCGATATCCTGACCGCCGAGGAAGACGAAATCGTCGATGCGATGAAGACGATCTGGAAGCGGATGAAGATCGTGATGGAGCCGTCCTCGGCGGTGCCCTTGGCGACCATCCTGAAGAACCCCGACACGTTCAGAGGCAAGCGCGTCGGCGTGATCATCACCGGCGGCAACGTCGATCTGGACAAACTGCCCTGGATGAAGGGCTGAGGAGGCTACGATGAACGCACATGACCGATACGCGAATCTTGAGGTTGGCTACGACATCCCGGCCAAGCCCGGCATGGACGAGGCCGACATCCAGACGCCCTGCCTGATCCTCGACCTCGACGCGCTGGAGCGCAACGTCAAGAAGATGGGCGACTACGCCAAGGCGCACGGGATGCGCCACCGCAGCCATGGCAAGATGCACAAGTCTGTCGATGTCCAGAAACTTCAGGAAAGCCTTGGCGGCGCCGTAGGCGTCTGCTGCCAGAAAGTCTCGGAGGCCGAGGTCTTCGTGCGCGGCGGCATCAAGGACGTGCTCGTCTCCAACCAGGTGCGCGACCCGGCGAAGATCGACCGGCTGGCGCGGCTGCCGAAGCTCGGCTCGCGGATCATCGTCTGCGTCGACGATATCGCCAACGTGGCAGAACTGTCGGCCGCGGCAGAGAAGCATGGCACGCAGCTTGAAGTCTTCGTCGAAATCGACTGCGGCGCCGGGCGCTGCGGCGTCACGACGACGGAGGCCGTGGTGGCCATCGCGAAGGCCGTCGATGCCGCGCCGGGGCTGAAGTTCACCGGCATCCAGGCCTACCAGGGCGCGATGCAACACCTCGACAAGTACGAGGACCGCAAGGCCAAGCTCGATGCCGCCATCGCGATGGTGAAGGCGGCGGTCGAGGGGCTGAAGGCGGCGGGGCTTGAGCCGGAACTGGTCTCGGGTGGCGGCACGGGTTCCTACTACTTCGAAAGCAATTCCGGCGTTTACAACGAGCTCCAGTGCGGCTCCTACGCGTTCATGGATGCCGATTACGGCCGCATCCACGACAAGAACGGCCAGCGAATCGACCACGGCGAATGGGAGAACGCGCTCTTCATCCTGACCTCGGTGATGAGCCATGCGAAGCCCGACAAGGCGATCTGCGACGCCGGCCTCAAGGCGCAGTCGGTCGATAGCGGGTTGCCCTTCATATATGGCCGCGACGACGTCAAATACATCAAGTGCTCGGACGAGCATGGCGTCATCGAGGATCCGAACGGCGCGCTCAAGGTGAACGACAAGCTGAAGCTCGTGCCTGGGCATTGTGATCCGACCTGCAACGTCCACGACTGGTATGTCGGCGTGCGCAACGGCAAGGTCGAATGCGTGTGGCCGGTCTCGGCGCGCGGCAAGGCCTACTGACCTCATCTCCCTGCGACTTCGGGGCCGGGTTCGCCCGGTCCCTCCTTTTGCGAAAGGTTCCCCATGCTGATCGTTCCCGAGGCGCTGATCGCCGACCTCGTCACGCCCGAAGATGCCTTCGCCGCCGTTGAGGCGACCTTCGCCGCGATGGCGCGGGGTGAGGCCTATAACTTCCCCGTCGTGCGCGAGGCACTTGGCGGGGGCCGGCAATACGGGTTCAAGTCCGGGCTCGACCGGGCGGGCGGGACGCTCG
>JBNKFC010000547.1:0-2196 GCA_050289105.1 Paracoccaceae bacterium
AGATTATCGAACAAGAGGCCGTAATCCGCAGAAACGGCCTGCCCGTCACCGAGGACGCTCTGCGCCGGCTCAAGATGATGGGCTTCACCGATGCCCGCCTCGCCAAGCTCACGGGGCGCGACGAAGGCCAGGTCCGCCGCGCCCGGCTCCGCCTCGGCGTTCAGGCGGTCTTCAAGCGCATCGACACCTGCGGCGCCGAGTTCGAGGCGCAGACGCCCTACATGTATTCGACCTACGAGGCCCCCGCGATGGGCGACGTCGAATGCGAGGCGCGTCCGTCGGGCGCCAAGAAGGTCGTCATTCTCGGTGGCGGCCCGAACCGGATCGGCCAGGGGATCGAGTTCGACTATTGCTGCTGCCATGCCTGCTTCGCGCTGACCGATGCCGGTTACGAGACGATCATGATCAACTGCAACCCGGAGACCGTGTCGACCGACTACGACACTTCCGACCGTCTCTATTTCGAACCGCTGACGCTGGAACATGTCCTCGAAATCCTGAGGGTCGAGCAGGACAACGGCACGCTTCACGGCGTCATCGTCCAGTTCGGCGGCCAGACGCCGCTGAAGCTCGCAAACGCGCTCGAAGCCGAAGGCATCCCGATCCTTGGCACCACGCCCGACGCCATCGACCTCGCCGAGGACCGCGAGCGGTTCCAGAAGCTCCTCAACGACCTCAAGCTCAAGCAGCCGGTCAACGGCATCGCCTCCTCCGACGAACAGGCCTTCGCCATCGCCGAGCGCGTTGGCTTCCCGCTCGTCATCCGTCCGTCCTACGTCCTCGGCGGCCGCGCGATGGAGATCGTGCGCGACATGGACCACCTCAAGCGCTACATCACCCATGCGGTCGATGTGTCGGGCAAGAACCCGGTGCTGCTCGACAGCTACCTCTCCGGCGCGATCGAGGTCGATGTCGACGCGCTGTCCGACGGCGCCAACGTCCATGTCGCGGGCATCATGGAACATATCGAGGAAGCGGGCGTCCATTCCGGCGACAGCGCCTGCTGCCTGCCGCCGCACTCGCTCTCGGCCGAGACCGTGGAGGAGCTGAAGCGCCAGACCGTCGCCATGGCCCTCGCGCTCAAGGTCAAGGGCCTGATGAACGTCCAGTTCGCGATCAAGGACGGCGTGATCTACGTCCTCGAAGTGAACCCGCGCGCCAGCCGCACCGTGCCCTTCGTCGCCAAGGCCACGGACTCGGCGATCGCATCCATCGCCGCGCGCCTCATGGCCGGAGAGCCCTTGTCGAACTTCCCGCTCCGCGCGCCCTATGCGCAAGGCGTCGGCCCCGACACCGACCTGCCCTATGCCGATCCGATGACGCTTGCCGATCCGATCATGCCGTGGTTCTCGGTGAAAGAGGCGGTCATGCCCTTCGCCCGCTTCCCCGGCGTCGACACAATCCTCGGCCCCGAGATGCGGTCGACCGGCGAGGTCATGGGCTGGGACCGCACCTTCCCCCTCGCCTTCCTCAAGGCGCAGATGGGCGCCGGCACGATGCTGCCCGAGTCCGGCCGCGTCTTCATCTCGATCAAGGACATGGACAAGACGCCCGAGATGGCCGCAGCCGCCCGCGACCTCGTCGCCATGGGGTTCGAGCTCATCGCCACCCGCGGCACCGCCGCCTTCCTGACCGAGCACGGCATCGCGTCCGAGACCGTGAACAAGGTCTACGAGGGCCGTCAGGAGGGCAAGCTGCACATCGTCGACCGGCTGAAGAACGGCGAGATCGCGCTCCTTTTCAACACGACCGAGGGCCAGCAGGCCATCGACGACAGCCGCTCGATCCGCGCCGTCGCGCTCTACGACAAGATCCCCTATTTCACCACGGCAGCGGCGAGCATCTCGGCCGTGCAGGCGATGAAAGCCCGGGATGAGGGGATCGGGGTGAGGACGCTGCAGGGGTGACCTCCCCACCTTCCGAACGCACGGAGTTTCGCCCGAACAGAGGTCAGCAGCCACCCGGCGCTGGCCGCCTCTTCACTCCAGCAGCGCCGCCCGGAACCGTTCCGGAACCGCGATCAGCATGCTGTGGGACTTCACCGTCACTGCGTCGCCGGTGACGATCCGCGGACGGCGGCGCGCTGCCCGGTCGGCGATCTTCATCGCCTCCCTGACAATCGACAGCCGCGCCCGTTCGCGCGGGTATTCCGACCAGCAGAGCGTGTAGCCGAGCGACCGGAGAAGCTCGAGCGAC
>JBNKFC010000548.1:0-1946 GCA_050289105.1 Paracoccaceae bacterium
AGGCGCGGCAGCCTCATCGACGAAACCGTCATGCGTGGCAACGACCTGATCTTCGCCTTTCCCTCGCTCGTCATCGCGATCCTGATCACCGCGGTCTTCGGCCCCTCGGCGGTCAACGCGATCCTCGCCATTGGTATCTTCAACATCCCCGTCTTCGCCCGCGTCACGCGCGGCGGCGCGCTGAGCCTCTGGACGCTCGACTTCATCCGCGCGGCGGAGGTCGCCGGCAAGGGCCGGTTCCGGATCTCCGCCGAGCATGTCCTGCCCAATATCTCGAACCTGCTGATCGTACAGGGCACCATCCAGTTCAGCCTGGGCATCCTCGCGGAGGCCGGCCTCTCCTATGTCGGTCTCGGCGCACAGCCACCCACACCGAGCTGGGGCCGGATGCTGGCCGAAGCGCAGACGATGGTGACGATCGCCCCCCATGTCGCGATCTTCCCCGGCCTTGCCATCGTGCTCACGGTCCTCGGGCTCAATCTCATGGGCGATGGCCTGCGCGATCATCTCGATCCCCGCCTGAGGCGCGCGGTATGAGCCTGCTGTCCGTCCGCGATCTCTCCCTGGCCATCCACGGCAAGCCGATCCTGTCCGGGGTCTCCTTCGACATTGCCGGGGGCGAGATCTTCGGCCTTGTCGGCGAAAGCGGGTCCGGAAAATCGATGACCGCGCTCGCGCTGATGGGGCTTCTGCCCCATGGCTCTGCCGCGTCCGGAACGGCCGACTTCCTTGGCCAGAACCTCCTCGAACTTCCCGAACGCGCGCTGACCCGCCTCAGGGGCAACGAGGTTGGCATGATTTTCCAGGAGCCGATGACGGCCCTCAACCCGATGAAGACGATCGGCGATCAGGTTGCCGAAACGCTTCTCGTCCACCGCGCGGCCTCTCGTGGCGAGGCCCGCGACACCGCGCGCGAGAAGCTCGCCCGCGTCGGCCTGCCGGAGGATCGCTTCCCGCTGACGCTTTACCCGCACGAACTGTCGGGCGGCCAGCGCCAGCGTGTCGCCATCGCCATGGCCATCGCGCTCCGCCCCAGGCTCCTGATCGCCGATGAGCCCACGACCGCGCTCGACGTCACGACACAGGCGCAGATCCTCGCCCTGCTGAAGGGTCTCACAGACGACGAAGGCATGGCCCTGATGCTGATCACGCACGACCTTGCCGTCGTGGCGGATATGGCAACGCATGTTGCCGTCATGCAGGCCGGCAAGGTCGTGGAACGGGGCGAGACGGAGAGCCTCTTCCGCAGCCGGACGCATGACTATACCCGCCGTCTCTTCGCGGCCTCCGAATACCGTCCCGACCGCGACCCGCAGGCGCGCGAAGGCACGCTCCTGTCGGTCGATCATGCGGTTCGCGAATACCTGCTGCCGCGCCCGTCCGCCTTCGCGCCGCATCCGACGCTCCGCGCCGTCGACGGGGTCAGCCTGACGATCCGGCCCGGCGAAAGCCTCGGCCTTGTGGGCGAATCCGGTTGCGGCAAGTCCACGCTCACCCGCGCGATCCTCGGCCTCGACCCGTTGCAGGGCGGCGAGATCCGCCTGGGCGGGCAAGCTGTCACCGCCGGCCACACCATGCCGCGAGACCTGCGCGCGAGGATGCAGGTCGTATTCCAGGACCCCTTCGGCAGCTTCAATCCCCGACACCGCGTGGACCGGCTGGTATCGGAACCCTTCCATCTGACCGGTGCGCCGAAAGACGCGCGCGACCGCGTCGCGGCGGCGCTGGAGGAGGTCGGCCTCCATGCCGATGACATGGGCAAGTACATTCACGAGTTTTCCGGCGGCCAGCGCCAGCGCATCGCCATCGCCCGCGCGCTGATCATCCGACCCGACCTGATCGTGCTCGACGAGGCGGTCTCGGCGCTCGACGTCCGCGTCCGCGCGCAGGTCCTCGACCTTCTTGCACGTCTGCAGAAAAGCCACGGCCTCGCCTATCTCTTCATC
>JBNKFC010000549.1:0-4740 GCA_050289105.1 Paracoccaceae bacterium
GACACGACGACGATGGCGCCGCGCCCGGTCTCGATGAAGAACCCGATCTCTTCGGCAAGTCCGGTCTGCACGTAGTAGTTGCGGAAATATTCGCCCTGATAGAAGCGGTCGGGCGCGAGATCGCGCATCCGGTAGAGCCCCGGCGCCACGGGCTTCGTCGCCGCAAGATAGAATGGGTCGAGCATATAGGGACCGGCCTGGTAGTCGGTCACGAAGACCGCCCGTTTCTTGCGCGGGAAGTCGTCGAAGAGGTCGAGCGGCCGCGCCGCGCCACGGTAGCTGAACATCACGGTGTAGTCGTAGGGCGCGACGGTTCGCAGGAAATCCGCAAGCCTGTGCGGAAAGTCAGGCGTTCCTTCCGCGGCGATCATGCGGCCGATCTGTTCGAACTGACGCTCTATGCTCATTTTCTGGGCTTTTCGGAAATATATGCGCTTTGTGGTATATACAGGGCTTTGACCATTTTCTACGGTTTATGTCATTCCAAGGCATAGGGCGGGTGCTGAGAGTTTGACGGAAGACGGTGAATCCTCAATCGCGGAACTGCGCGGCGCCACCAAGCGCTTCGGCGACGTCGTCGCGGCGCGGGATCTCAATCTGACCATCAAGCGCGGCGAGTTCCTGTCCTTCCTCGGCCCTTCCGGATGCGGCAAGACGACAGCCCTGAGGATGCTCGCGGGCTTCGAGGCGCCGAGTGAAGGCGACATCTACCTCGACGGGCAGCGGGTGAACGACATCCCGGCGCACCAGCGCCCCGTGAACATGGTCTTCCAGCACTACGCGCTCTTTCCGCACCTGACGGTGGCCGAGAACATCTCCTACGGTCTGCGCCAGCGGCGGCCGAAGCCGCCCGCGGCGGAGATCGAGGCCGCAGTCGCCCGCGCGCTCGACACCGTGCGGCTGCCGGAGTTCGGTCCGCGCCGGATCTGGGAAATGTCGGGCGGCCAACAGCAGCGCGTGGCGCTCGCCCGCGCGATCATCAATGAACCGAAACTCCTCCTTCTCGATGAGCCGATGGCGGCGCTCGACAAGAAGCTCCGCCACGACATGCAGATCGAGCTTCAGACCCTGCAGCGCCAGCTCGGCATCACCTTCGTCCTCGTCACCCACGACCAGGAAGAGGCGCTGTCGATGTCCGACCGCATCTGCATCATGCGCGACGGCCAGATCGTACAGACCGGCAGCCCGCGCGATCTCTATGACCGGCCGAAGAACCGCTATGTTGCGGATTTCGTCGGAAAGTCGAACTTCTTCGAAGGCCGCGTGGAAAGCACCGAGGGCGAGACCGCCAAGATGACCGGGTCGGGGGGGCTGATCTTCGTTGGCCACGCGGGCGACGGCGTCAGCGCCGGCCAATCCGCCATCGCGAGTCTCAGGCCCGAGCAGATCAACCTCACGCGCGACGGCAAAGGCGTGCCCGTCACCGTCGTGAACCGCATCTTTCTGGGTGAGCACACCGAGTACCTGGTCCGGAACCCCGATCTGGGTCAGTTTCTCATCCTCGCGTCCCGGCAGGCCGAGGCGGGGGAGGGCAATTTCGAACCGGGGGAAGCGGGAAGCGTCCACTGGCGCGATGGCGCGGCGCTGATCCTGAAGAACGACTGACAGCAACTGGGAGAATGAACATGACGGAACGGAATGACTTCATCTCACGCGAAAAGTTCATGGCCGAGCTCTATCGCTACAAAAAGGGATCGGTCACGCGGCGGCACTTCCTCGGCGTGACGGGCCTTGGCGCGGCGACGGCCGTGCTGGGATCGGCCGTGCCGGGGCTGCGCTCTGCCGCCTGGGCGCAAGGCAACATCGGCGACCGCGTGGTGCTGGCCACCTGGCCGAACTATCACGACCCGGCGAACTTCGAAGCCTTCACGGCGGCGACCGGCGCTGCGGTCGACATGAACGTCTTCGGTTCCAACGAGGAGATGCTGGCAAAGTTGCAGGCCGGCGGTTCCGGCTGGGACGTCTTCGTGCCGACGAACTACACGATCACGACCTATGTCGGCGAGGACCTCATCGAGCCGCTCGATCTCTCGAAGATCCCCAACTACGACGCGGCGTCCTACAACCAGCGCTTCGCTGGCCCCGGAACGGTGGACGGCACCGTCTATGCCGTGCCGAAGAACTGGGGCACGACCGGCTTTGCCGTGAACACCTCGCAGCTTGGCAGCCTGCCGAAGCCCACGAGCTGGAAGGAGTTCTGGGACATCACGATGGCCGAATTCTCGGGCCGGACGATGGTGCATGACTACCAGCTCACGACCATCGGCAACGCGTTGAAATATTACGGCTATTCCTTCAACTCGATCGACCCGAAGGAACTGGCGGACGCCGAGAAGCTGCTTCTGGACGCCAAGCCGCATCTCTTCGCGATCAACTCCGACTATCAGCCCTCCATGCGGTCGGGCGATGCCTGGATGACGATCTGCTGGACCGGCGACGGCAAGCAGATGAACCGCGACATGCCAGAGATCGAGTACGTGCTCGGAAAAGAAGGTGGAGAGCTCTGGTCGGACTTCTACGCGATCCCGAAGGGTGCGCCGCACATGGACGCGGCCTATGCGCTCATCAACTTCCTGCTCGATCCGGCCGTCAACGCCAAGGAATCGCTGTTCCACGGCTACCCGACCGCCGATGCCCGCGTCGATGCGCTGATGCCGCCGGAGGTCTTGAACGACCCGATCCTCTACCCGGCGGCCGAACTTCTCGACGCGCTGGAATTCGGCGCGGCGGTGACGCTGACCGATCCCAACCGGGCCGAGCTCATGGCGCGGTTCAAGTCGGCCTGAGCCCATGACTCCGAGGCTGAGGACAACCCTTCTGCTCGCGCCGGCGACGCTATGGCTTCTGGCCATGCTTGTCCTGCCGCTCGTGGTCGTGGTGGTCTTCAGCTTCGGCGAACGCGCGGCGGCGGGGGGTTACACCGCCGCCTTCAGCCTTGAGAATTTCGCCAATCTCGGCGCGCGCTGGGCAGCGTTCAAGAACACGCTGATGCTCGCTCCGGCGGGCACTGTCCTGTGTCTGCTGATCGGCTATCCGCTGGCCTATTACCTTGCCATCAAGGCCGACCCGAAATGGCGGACGCTGCTTCTCATCCTCGTCATCGTGCCGTTCTGGACCTCGATCCTGATCCGCTCTTACGCGTGGATCTACCTGCTAGGCGGGCAGGGGATACCGAAGCTCATCAGCTTGATGGGGTTCGGCAGTCCGCGCCTCATCAACACGCCCTTCGCCGTGCTGACCGGGATCGTATACGGATACCTGCCGCTGATGGTCTTCCCTATCTACGTGAGCCTTGAAAGGCTCGACAAGCGGCTCCTTGAGGCCTCCGCCGACCTCGGCAGCCCGCCGTGGCGGAGCTTTCTGCAAGTCACGTTGCCCTTGTCGATGCCCGGTGTTGCAACGGGTTGCATGCTGGTCTTCATTCTCCTGATGGGGGAATTCCTGATCCCCGCCATGCTCGGCGGCGGCAAGGTCTTCTTCGTCGGCAATGCGCTTGTCGATCTCTTCCTGCAATCGCGCAACTGGCCGTTCGGGGCAGCCGTCGCGGTCGCGCTTGTCGTGATCATGCTCGTCACCGTCACCGCCTACATGCGGTTCACCCGCCGCTGGGCGGGCGGGCGTGACGACGTGTCGTTGATGTGAGGGCGCGATGAGAGTCTACGCGCTGGCCGTCTACCTCTTCCTCTACATCCCGATCGGGGTGATCGCGGTTTTCTCCTTCAACGCGGGTCGTTACGCGGCGCAGTTGCAGGGTTTCTCGACCCAGTGGTACGGCAAGGCCCTGTCGAACCCCTTCGTGATGGAGGCGCTGCAGACGAGCGCCACGGTCGCGGCTTCGTCGGCTGTGCTCGCGACCATCGCAGGGACGCTGGCGGCGCTGGCCCTGCAAGGCGTCGGCGGCAAGCCTCGGATGATCTTCGACGCGCTTCTCTACGTCGCGGTCATGGTGCCGGGCATCGTCATCGGGATTTCGACGCTGATCGCGCTCGTGACGCTTTTCGACTGGATCAATCCCTTTCTTGCCGGGATCTGGCCGGTCGCCGATGCCGCGCCGCAACTCCATCTTGGCATGGGGTCTCTGATTGCCGCGCACGGGCTTTTCGCGATGGCGCTCGTGGTCATCATCGTGCGGGCGCGGGTCGCGGGCATGGACCGGAGCCTGATCGAAGCCTCCGCCGATCTCGGCGCGACGCCCTTCGGCACGTTCCGCCAGATAACCCTGCCGCAGATATTCCCCGCGATCCTTGCCGGGTTCCTCCTGTCCTTCACCTTCAGCTTCGATGATTTCATCATCGCCTTCTTCGTCGCCGGGTCCGAGACGACGCTGCCGATCTATGTCTTCTCGTCGATCCGCCGGGGCGTGACGCCCGAGGTCAACGCCATCGGCACGATGGTTCTTGCCGTGTCGCTCCTCATCCTGGTCGTCGCGCAGACGATCCTTCAGCGCGGCCGCCGCGCCAAGGCGGAGTGATCGGTGATGGAGGGGCTGCTTCAGGACCGCGTGGCCTTCCTGACCGGTGCAGGCTCCGGCATCGGCCGGGCCGGGGCGCTGGCGCTGGCGCGACACGGCGCGACCGTGGTCGTCAGCGACCTTGACCCCGACCGCGCACGATCCGTCGCGTCAGAGATCGTCGCGGATGGGGGCAGGGCGGAGGCGCTTGGCCTCGACGTGACCGACGACGCGGCGCTGGAAGGGGCGATTGCCGGGGCGCATGAGCGGTTCGGGCGCCTCGACATCCT
>JBNKFC010000550.1:0-2038 GCA_050289105.1 Paracoccaceae bacterium
CCCCTCTGCTCCACCAAAATATCACTATATTATTGATATCGTTCTTGTATGTTGCTGGCTCGTGCGACATATCCCGCAATGGATCCCGGAAGATCCGGGATTGTTGAAGTATGGTGGCGATCTTTTGCGGGTTTGGTCAGCGCAAAGTCGCGCTGGGCCAGGTTGGTGCCGGGTCCGGATCGCGTCCGGTTTGCCGAGACGGAACGCACCACGTCAGTCGCATGCAGACAATCCGGGGTCTATCCAGCCGAGGGGATCTCATAGATCGCCATAGTTTCCCTGCGCGCGGGAGTGTCGATGATCCTGCCCTCAGGAGCTGCTCGTTCCTTGGCCGCTTCTGCGGCTTCACCCGGTCGGTCATGAGACCGCCGAGTTCCTTGTGTGACCGGCAGGAGGTGAACGGTGACCGAGCGGCCTGACTTGCCGAGGTCATGCGTCGGCTGTCATGCCCGGGACGACGTGCACAAGGGAAGCTTCGGCACCAACTGCGCCGCGTGCCATTCGACGTCGAGCTTCAAGGGCGCAAGGCTGAAATAGAGCCGACCGTAGATGTCGCCCGACACGATCGCCAGATCGCGCCGGAAATCGTCCCTACCGGAACCGCCTGCGGTTTGACCGGAAAAACGGCTACGCGGAAAAGGGGAATCGTGATACCGTATACGCTAAAGGGTTGAACCATCAGACGTTCCCGTCCTGTGTGACCGCCGTCCGTCAGGTGTCGAAACGATGGTTCCTGCAAGTCTTTTGCGGGCGATCGGCGGATGTCGCGCCATCCCCCGCGGTGCTGGTTTTGGATACGTTCTTGATGGCTGCGGGGTATCCATGAAAACGCGGATTGAAGCCGAGCGCATTTGCGATGGCGGAGACCGGCGCTTCGCACGGAAGAGTTGCGGCCAGACGTCAGACCGGATCGCCGCAGGATAGACGGTCCGCCCCCTGTGGGCCGCTTGCCGTTTCGCGCGACCGGATGTGAGAAGGAGGGACAGCTCCGTGGCGCGCACTCCGCTTTCGACGACGGTTATCCGGACCCTGACCTCTTCAGCCGCGCTCGACGCGAACCGCGTGTCGGTCGCCGTCGATCTCGCGGCACTCCTTCATGCCAAGCCGGTGCATCTGACCGGGCTCAGGATCGACGATTTCCTCTCGCTCGACTTCTTCCTCTACAACCTGACGCTCAAGACCGGGACCGACCCGGTCGCCGTGCGGACGAATGCCGCGAAACCTGCCTTCCTCGTTGCGCAGTTCCAGGGGCAGGCCTTCGCCGAGCAGGCTTATGACTTTTCGCCGCCCGAGACGCCGGCCACGCCGCCGGGATCGCTAGCCCAGGCGATCCTCGCCGGTCCGTCGCGGCTGGCCTTCCGCATGCCGAACCTCACGACCTCGCTGCCGTTGACGCTTGCCGACTTCCTCGACGCCTGCCGCACCTGGCCGATGAGCCTTGACAGCCTCGCCGCGCCGCTGCCGGCGGATTTCTCGGACGATCTGCCGACGGGCGGCAGCTTCGGTGTCCTCACCGACTTCGGCTCGCTCTCGGCCGCCGCCATCGGTTCGGTCCTGTCAGGCGCGCGTTTTGCCGATATCCGGCTGGGACTCGCCGAGGCGGTCACGGGCAACAAGCGCGCGGCGATGGAACGGGCGGCGGGGCTCGCCGCGCGCCCCGTCCTCGCGCGCATCCGCAGCGACCTCGCGGGCGGCGTGGTTGACGGCGCGGCGCTGGGCACGTTCGCGGACGAACAGGTCAAGGCGGCGACCACGGCGGCGGGACTTCTTGCGGCCGACCGCTCCACCGTCCGCGCGCTCGTCGATCTGCAGATCGCCGACCATTTGAAGCCCGTGGATCAGAAGCGCCACAGAAAGGACAACGAGTACGCCGACCTCCAACCAAAATGATCGCCGGCGGAGCAGCTCTGAGACGGGTTCGCTCGATGGGTCGTTCACGAAGCGAGCGTATAGCAATATTCAAATGACACAGCCACGACCCCGTAAGGAGCCGTGGCCGCATCATCCCTCGAGATGGCCGAGGCTACTTCACGTAGAC
>JBNKFC010000551.1:0-2275 GCA_050289105.1 Paracoccaceae bacterium
CGGCGACCGAGGATGTGACGATCAGCGCGGGCATCGATGCCGCGCAGCCCTGGCGGCGGAGCCACGGCGACAACATCACCTATACCGACTGGCAGCGCGACAACTACTGGCGGGCGATCCTGTCGGTGACGGGCTCGGGCAAGGTCATCGGCTACGAGGCGGATCACCTGACGCTCCTGCAGTCGGACAAGCTGAAATCGTTCCTGTCGCCGGCGAAGGTGGTCGATATCGCGCCCGCCACGATGAAGCAGCGGATGCACAAGTCGGCGGCCGAAATCGCGCTGATCAAGCATGGCGCCAATGTCGCCGACGTGGGCGGCTTTGCGATCCGCGACGCGGTGAAGGTCGGCGCGCGCGAGATCGACGTGGCGATGGCGGGCCGCGACGCGATGGAGCTGGAGATCGCCAAGCGCTTCCCCGAGGCGGAGTATCGCGACACCTGGGTCTGGTTCCAGTCGGGGATCAACACCGACGGCGCCCATAACCCCGTGACGGCGCGGGAATTGCAGGTCGGCGATATCCTCAGCCTCAACACCTTCCCGATGATCTCCGGCTACTACACCGCGCTGGAACGGACGATGTTCGTGCGCGAGGTGGACGCGGCGAGCCTGAAGATCTGGGAGGCCAACGTGGCCGCCCATGAATATGGCATGAGCTTGCTGAAGCCCGGCGTTTCCTGCGCCGAGGTCACGGCGAAGATCAACGAGTTCTTCGCGGAGCGGCAGTTGCTGCAATACCGGACCTTCGGCTATGGCCACTCCTTCGGCGTGCTCAGCCATTACTATGGCCGCGAGGCGGGGCTGGAGCTGCGCGAGGATATCGACACGGTGCTTGAGCCCGGTATGGTGATCTCGATGGAGCCAATGCTGACGATCCCGGAAGGTCAGCCGGGCGCGGGCGGGTATCGGGAGCACGACATCCTCGTCATCACCGAGGACGGGAACGAGGATATCACCAAGTATCCCTACGGCCCGGAATTCAACACGGTCGGCTGAGGTCCGGCCCGACGCGAGGCCGGCGGGTCCTTTCCGGGGCCTTGCCATACGAAACGCCCATCCCCGACGCGAGGTTTCGACGACGGGGGTGGGCGATGCCGCGGCTGTGCCGCAGGGGGCCGGAGCGGCCCCTGTCCTGTGACCCTCAGGCCCCTCCTTACGGAATTTCCGCCGGCGGGGCCTTGACGCTCGGTCCCGGAGCGAGTGGACATGGGGAGCGATGCCGCGATGTCCGGTCTTCGGGTGATTCCTGACGCCGGTCCGGCGGCAAAAGGACAACAGGAAACGGGTAATTTCGCTGTCATGAAAGTTCTTCTAGCAATGTTGCGGCGCTTCGGCGCGACGCGGCTTTTCGCCATTTCGGCGGTTCTGGCGGTGTCGGCCTGCGGCGCCCCGACCCAGCAGTCGCGGATCGACCCGGCGACCGGCGTCGCGCCGGCCGTGATCGATCCGGCGGTCGTCTCGCGCTACCAAGCGGTGCAGGATGCCGACGTTCTGATCCCGGCGGTGGCACCGGGCTATCTGACCGGGCAGAACCCGCGGACCGAAGTCTATTATTTCGGCCCCGACAAGCCGGGCTCCATCGTTGTCGATCCCTATGCGCGGGTGCTCTACCACATCCATGAGGGCGGTACGGCGACCCGTTACGGCATCGCGGTCGGCCGCGAGGGCTACGGCTTTTCCGGCGACGCGGTGATCGGGCGCAAGCAGGCCTGGCCGAGCTGGACGCCGACGAAGAATATGATCCGGCGCGAACCCGACGTCTACGGGCCGCTCGCCGGCGGGATGGACGGCGGGCTCGACAACCCGCTTGGCGCGCGGGCGCTCTATCTCTACCGGGGCGGGCGCGACACGTTCTACCGCATCCACGGCACCAACAACGCCTCGACCATCGGCCGCGCGACCTCCGCCGGCTGCATCCGGCTCTTCAACCAGGACATCATCGACCTGTTCGAGCAGGTGCCGACGGGGACGCGTGTCCATGTCCGCAACGCCGCGGAATCGGCGATCGCCGAGGATCCGATGGTGGAGAACGCGCATGGGCTGATGGTGCCGATCGCGTCGCTGCCCGAGGACGTTCAGGCGCAGATCGCGGTCGGAAACATCCCCTGGCCGAAATTCGTGCCGCCGGTCGGTGTCACCCCGTCAAACAACGCGGCGCCCAGCGATGCCGCAGCGGCGGCGGCGAGCGATCCCAACGGCGTGTTCGTCCAGGTCAACTGACGCGCTTTGACAGCAGCGAAAGGTCCCCAATTCTCCCGGAAACCGGGGCGAATTGG
>JBNKFC010000552.1:0-4521 GCA_050289105.1 Paracoccaceae bacterium
CGCGTCGCGCCCGGTGGTCAGCAGGATCGGCTGGTCTGCATCATGCTTTCCGCCGGAAAGCCCATGCGGCAGGAAGCTCTCGTCGCCCCCCTGCCAGAGCACCTGGTCGAGCCAGTCCATCCGGTCCGCCGCGGTGCCGCGCACCACGACATGCCATCCCGCCTGCAACGACTTCGTCAACAGCAGCGGCAGCGTCGCCTCCAGCGGCGAGCGGGTCAGATGGTAGAAAAGCGCCGCGCCCATCAGCCTTCCAGCATGTTGCGCACCAGCCGGTCGAGTGCCATGACCCCCCAGCCGGTCGCCCCCTTGGGCGCGAGCGTGGTTTCCTTCGGCGGCAGGGCGACACCTGCAATATCGAGATGGCACCAGGGCACATCGTCCTTGACGAAGCGCTTGAGGAACTGCGCCGCGGTGATCGAGCCGGCAGGCCGGCCGCAGGAATTCTTCATGTCGGCGAGGCGCGATTTCAACAGCGCGTCATAGGCCGGTCCCATCGGCATCCGCCAGGCGCCCTCGCCTTCGGCCGCCGCCGCCTTGAGGAAGGCGTTGCAGAGCGTGTCATCGTTGGAGAAGACCCCGGCATTCTCATGGCCGAGCCCGACGATGATCGCGCCGGTCAGTGTGGCGAGGTTGATCATGCCGGTCGGCTTAAACCTGTCCTGCGCGTACCAGAGCACGTCGGCAAGGACGAGCCGCCCCTCGGCGTCGGTGTTGATCACCTCGATCGTGTCACCCTTCATCGACCGCACGACGTCGCCCGGCCGCTGCGCCCGCCCGTCGGGCATGTTCTCGACGAGGCCGACGAGGCCGACGACATTGGCGTTGGCCTTGCGCAGCGCCAGCGTCCGCATGACGCCCGCAACCACACCGGCGCCGCCCATGTCCATCGTCATCTCCTCCATCCCGGCTGCAGGCTTGATCGAGATGCCGCCGGTATCGAAGACGACGCCCTTGCCCACGAGCGCGAAGGGCGCATCACCCTTCTTGCCGCCGTTCCACTGCATGACGACAACTTTCGACGGGCTCTCGGAGCCCTGCCCGACGCCCAGAAGCGCGCGCATGCCGAGCTTCTCAAGCGCCGGTTCGTCCAGCACCTCGACGTCAAGGCCGATCTCGCGCATCGCGGTCAGGCGCGCGGCGAAATCGGTGGTGGTCAGGACGTTCGCCGGCTCGTTCACCAGATCACGCGTGAAGCAGACGCCCTCGGCCAGCGCCATCAGCGGCGCAGCCGCCTTTTCGACCGCCTCGGGATGGTCGACCAGCATCGTCACCGCGCCTTTCGCGGGCTTGTCGGCGGTGTGATACAGGGCAAAATCATAAGCGCGCAGCGTCAGGCCGAAGGCGATCTCGGCGGACCGGGGATGACCCGCGGCAAGCACGACGGCACCCGCCTCGCCCAGGACCTTGCCGATCGCGGCGCCGGCCTTGCGCGCCTCGGCTACGTCGGCGCGGCGCGCGAGCTTAACGAGATGCAAGGCCTCGGCCTTCAGCCCGGCCGGATAGCCCAGATCCAGCGCATCGCCCGCTTTCAGCTTGTCCCAGGCCTTGCTGTCGAGCGCCCGGCGGATCGCACCCCGGGTCGCGCGGTCAAGCCTGCGGGCCACGGCACTGAGCCGTCCCTCGGGCGCGACGATCAGCGCGATCCGACCCTCGGCGCCGGTCATTGGCTCGATATCGGTCTTGACGAATTGGACGGTGACGGGCGCGGGCATGTGGTCTCTCCGGCGTGGTTTTGCCGGACCCTAGCGCCCGGCCCTGCTCTTGGCCAGATATGAGTTTTCCAGCCCGCCGGTTTCGGCTAGGGATGGGGGCGCAGGCAGACGGGAGACAGGCGGAGTGTCCAGATTCGACAGATACATGCTGTCGCAGCTGATGATGCTTTTCGGCTTCTTCGCGCTCATCCTCGTCTCGGTCTACTGGATCAACCGCGCCGTCTCGCTCTTCGATCAACTCATTTCCGACGGGCAATCGGCCTGGGTCTTCCTCGAATTCACCGCGCTGACGCTGCCCAACGTCATCCGCCTCGTCCTGCCCGTCGCAGCCTTCGTCGCTTCGGTCTACGTGACCAACCGGCTCTCGTCGGAAAGCGAACTGGTGGTGATGTCGGCGACCGGCTTCTCGCCCTTCCGCCTTGCGCGACCGGTGTTCTATTTCGGCATGATCGTCACCCTTATGATCGCGGTCCTGATGCATGTCCTCGTGCCCGCGAGCCGCGCAAAGCTTGCCGAACGGCGCGGCGAAATCGCGGCCAACGTGACCGCCAAATTCCTGACCGAAGGCGCGTTCCTGCATCCCGCCTCGGGGATCACCTTTTACATTCGCCAGATCACGCCGGTCGGGGAATTGCAGGACATCTTCCTGGCCGATGCCCGAGACCCGTCGCGGCGCACGACATACACGGCGGAACGCGCGCTTCTGGTGAAAAGCGAAACCGGTCCGAAGCTCGTCATGTTCGAAGGCATGGCGCAAGTTCTGGATACTGACTCCACCTCGTTGTCGGTCACCCGTTTCGCCGATTTCTCCTACGATATCGGCGCGCTCATCGGTGACGTCGGGGACCGCGCTCGGACCGTCGAGGAGATGTCGACGCTGCCACTCCTGACGTCGGATGAGGCAGAGGCGGAGCGGCTTGGGACGACCCGGTCGGCGATGCTGCTGGAAGGACACGGGCGTCTCTCGCAGCCCTTCCTCGCGCTTGTCGCCGCGCTAATCGGCTTTTCGACGCTGCTGACCGGCGGCTTCAGCCGCTTCGGCCTCTGGCGGCAGATCGGGGTCTCGGTCGTATTGCTGGTCTTTGTCCAGTTCCTCGCGAATGGCGCGACGAGCCTTGTCACCGGCAGCCCGAGCCTCTGGCCGCTGCTCTACTTGCCGATCCTTGTCGGTCTGGCGATCGCGGGCATGGCGCTGACGATGGCGGGGCGGGTCCGGAGGGTCCGGCACGGGCTTGTCGCGGCGGTGGCGTCATGACCCTTTCGCTCTACATCGCGCGGCGCTTCCTTGCCTCGTTCGCGCTGGTCTTCGGGGGCTTTTCCGTCCTGCTCTACCTGATCGACATGATCGAACAGATCCGGCGCTTCGCCAGCGCCGATCTCGGGCTTGGCGCGGCGGCCGAGCTGGCCGCGCTCAATACCCCGCAGGCGGTCTACCGGATCCTGCCGATGATAGTCATCCTCGCCTCGATCGCACTCTTCCTCGCGCTCGCGCGCTCGTCCGAGCTGGTGGTGATCCGCGCCGCCGGCCGCTCCGCGCTCAGGACGCTCGTCGCTCCGCTGGTCACGACGCTCCTCGTCGGCGCGGTCGCCGTCGCCGCCCTCAATCCCATCGTCGCGGGAACCGCAAAGCGCTACGAGACGCTGGCCAACCAGTACAAGCTCGGTGAGGGCAACGTGCTTTCGGTCACCCGCGAGGGCCTGTGGCTGCGTCAGGGCGGGCCGGAGGGCCAGACGGTGATCCGCGCCGCGCGGTCCAACTACGACGGCACCGTCCTCTACGACACGAGCTTCATCGCCTTTGCCACGGCAAGCGGCCCTGTCGCCCGCGTCGATGCGGCGGAGGCGCAGCTGACCGAGGGGGCCTGGCTTCTGACCGACGCGAAGGAATGGCGCTTCACCCAGGGCACGAATCCCGAGCAGGAGGCGCTGCACCACGACACGATGCGCTTGCCGTCGGAACTGACGGCGGACCAGATCCGAGACAGTTTCGGAACGCCCTCGACCGTGCCGATCTGGGAACTGCCGGCCTTCATCGCCGGGTTGGAGCGGGCGGGCTTTTCGGCACGCAAGCACACGGTCTGGTTCCAGATGGAACTTGCCCTGCCTCTCCTTCTCGTCGCGATGGTGCTTGTCGGGGCGGGCTTCACCATGCGCCATGCGCGGTCGGGCCATACAGGCGTCATGGTGCTCTTGGCGATCGTGTCGGGATTTGCGATCTTCCTCTTGCGCAACTTCGCGCAAGTCCTTGGCGAGAATGGCCAGATTCCGGCCCTTCTCGCCGCCTGGAGCCCGCCTGTCGCGGCTCTGCTCCTCTCGATTTCCCTGCTTCTGCACCTGGAGGAAGGCTAGGTGCGTTGGTTGCTGTCCCTCCTCGTCCTCTGGACCCTTTCCCTGCCCGCGCTGGCGCAGGATGCCGCGACACTGGTCGCCGACAGGGTCTTTCTCAGCGGCGACGAAACCTTGACCGCGGAAGGTGCGGTCGAGGTCTTCTACAAGGGCGCCCGGTTGACGGCGCGGCGGATCATCTTCGACGGCACAACCGATCAGTTGACGATCGAAGGCCCGATCACCCTCATCGACGGCGCCGGCACCGTGATCCTGGCGGACGCGGCGGAACTGTCGCGCGATCTGACCGACGGCGTCCTGACCAGCGCGCGCATGGTGCTTGACGAACAGCTGCAACTGGCCGCGGACGAGATGGCGCGCGTCGGCGGGCGCTACACACGGCTCAGCCGGGTCGTCGCCTCGTCCTGCCAGGTCTGCCCCTCGAACCCGACGCCCCTTTGGGAAATCCGCGCCCGCCGGGTGA
>JBNKFC010000553.1:0-1512 GCA_050289105.1 Paracoccaceae bacterium
AACTTCTACACCGCCACCGTCTACGAAAAGGGCGCCGAGGTCATCGGCATGCTGAAGCGCCTCGTCGGCGACGACGACTACAAGAAAGCGCTCGACCTCTATTTCGACCGCCACGACGGCGAGGCGGCGACGATCGAGGACTGGCTCAAGGTCTTCGAGGATGCGACGGGCCGCGACCTCACCCAGTTCAAGCGCTGGTACACGGATGCCGGCACGCCGCGCCTGAGCGTTTCCGAAGCCTGGTCGGATGGCACCTACACGCTCACCTTCATCCAGAAGACGCCGCCGACGCCGGGGCAGGACAAGAAGCCGCCGCGCGTCATCCCGATCGCGGTCGGCCTTCTCAACCCCAACGGGGACGAGGTGCTGCCCACGACCATCCTCGAGATGTCGGAGGCCACGCAAAGCTTCCGCTTCGAGAACCTCGCCTCGCGCCCCGTCGCCTCGATCCTGCGCGGCTTTTCCGCGCCGGTCGTCCTCGACCGCGGCGCGAATGCCAAAGAACGCGCCTTCCTCCTCGCGCATGACACCGACCCCTTCAACAAGTGGGAGGCCGGGCGCGCACTGGCCAAGGACGTGCTGACGGGAATGATCGCCGAGAACCGGGATCCCTCGCAAAACTTCATCGAGGCCCTCGGCCAGGTGCTGACCGACGAAACCCTCGACCCGGCCTTCCGCGCGCTTTGCCTTCGTCTCCCGTCCGAGGACGACATGGCACAGACGCTGCACGATGCCGGCCGCGTTCCCGATCCGGACGGGATTCACGCCGGCCGGGCGGCGCTCGCCAAAGCCATCGCACGTCACCTGCAAAAGCCGCTGACCTCGACCTATGACGCCATGGCGACACCGGGTGAATTCTCGCCCGACGCCGCCTCGGCGGGCAAACGTGCGCTGCGGCTCGCCTGTCTCGGCCTTCTCAACCATATCGACAACGGCACCCGCGCGGCGTCGCTCTTCGCCAGCGCCTCAAACATGACCGAAAGCCACGGCGCGCTGACCTGCCTGATCGAAGGCGGGCGCGGCACGCGCGAGATCGGCGCGTTCTACGAGCGCTGGAAGACAAATCGGCTGGTGATCGACAAATGGTTCATGGTCCAGGTCGCATTCGCCCTGCCGGACGAGGCCGCCGCTACCGCCGAACGCCTGTCGCAGCACCCCGATTTCGACTGGAAGAATCCCAACCGTTTTAGGGCGCTGCTCGGCGCGCTTGCGGCCAATCACGCGGGGTTCCATTACAGCTCCGGCGCCGCCTATCGCTTCTATGCCGACTGGCTCCTGAAGCTCGACCCCATCAACCCCCAGACCACCGCCCGCATGTCGACGGCCTTCGAGACCTGGGCGCGTTACGACGAGGACAGAAAGGCGCTGATCCGGAGCGAGCTTGACCGTATTCTCGCCACACCCGGCCTCAGCCGCGACGTTACCGAGATGGTCGGGCGGATCCGTGGCTGAGCCTGCCACGCGCCGGTGCCGGCACCGGCGCGTGGCAGGCTCAGCCACGGATCCGCCCGA
>JBNKFC010000554.1:0-5351 GCA_050289105.1 Paracoccaceae bacterium
GCCGTAGTCTCCCTGCGCTGTCACGTCAGCGCAAGGCTGCCAGCCGCTCGCGCAGTTCGGCGGCGAGCATCGGGCGCTCCGCCTCGCTGAGGAATGAGCCAAGCTCCACCTCGCGGCCCTCGCCCTTCAGTGTCAGGTAATTGGATACCGGTCCTCCGGTCGGATAGACACGGACGGCGACCCAGTATGGATTGGCCTGCCAATGTTTTTCGGTTCCGTCGGGGGCGCGGCGCGTCAGGTCCAGCCGCTCCGGTCGCAACACCAGAACTTCAGTCAACTCCCCCTGGCGGTAGCTGTGCGACAGGGCCCACCAGACCCCGGCGACGGCCAGGGCGATGAAGGGCAGGAGGCCCCATAGGATCACCGTCCCAAGCAGCACGACGAGCGGCAACGCCAGGAGCGATGCCGTGATCGCGATGAAGATCACGAAGCCCTTGCGCGGCAGCGAGCGGTAGGGCCAGAGGTGCAACTCGGCCGTTCCCGTCTTTTCTTCCTTGAGCCATTCGTAAGGCATCGCCGTATCATGCCCGCAGATTGTCGTAGGTGACGATGACATGCTCGCGGAACGCAGGACGGGGGGCAAGGCAGGTCTCGTAATAGCGGCGGAGGTTGGGCATCTCGGCGCGGGCGATTTCGATGTCGTAGTAGCGATAGAGGATGTGACCAAACTGGATGTCAGCGAGCGTGAACGCATCGCCCACGAGGTATCTGTGCCGCGCCAGGCGATCGTCCGCGATGCGGAGCTTGTCTTCGAGCGCGGCAAGGGCGCGGGCGATCGCCTCAGGATCGCGGTCAGGCGCCGCCGTGCGTACCACCCGCCAGAAGACCGGCGAAGTGAAGCCAAGCGCGATATTGATCTTCGCCCATTCCGCCCAGCGGTCGACCTCTGTCCGCTCGATCAGGTCGACCGGCCAGAAGGACGCGGTGCCGTACCGGTTGGCAAGGTAGCGCAGGATCGCACCGGTTTCCCAGAGCGGCGGGTTGGAGCCATCGCGCAGGACCGGAACGGTCCCGTTCGGGTTCATCGCACGGAACTCGGCGGTGCTCGTGCCTCCGAACCGATGTCCGGCATCCACGCGATCGTAAGGCAGGCCAAGCTCGCCCACGCACCACATCAGCGCTTGCACGTTGGACGAATCCCGCCGGCCCCAGATGGTGAGCATTGCCGATTCCCTCAAAGCAAACGGCCCCGGACGCTAATCCGGGGCCGCTTCGGTCATGTCAGTGATCAGTGGGCGTGGCCGTGATCCCAGTCCGACTGCTTCGGGAGCGTTTCGAACGTGTGCTCCGGCGGCGGCGAGGGCAGGGTCCATTCCAGCGTGTCGGCCCAGGGGTTCCAGTAGTTGTTCTCCGTCACCCGCTTACCGGCGCGCAGCGTGTAGACCACGATACCGATGAAGAAGACGAACGAGGCGAACGAGAGGAACGCGCCCAGCGACGAGACGTAGTTCCAGTGCGCGAAGGCTTCCGGATAGTCGATGTAGCGGCGCGGCATGCCCTGACGGCCGAGGAAGTGCTGCGGGAAGAAGGTCAGGTTGGCACCGATGAACATCATCCAGAAGTGCAGCTTGCCCGCCCATTCCGGATACTGCCGGCCCGACATCTTGCCGATCCAGAAGTAGATCCCGGCGAAGATCGCGAAGACGGCGCCGAGCGACATCACGTAGTGGAAGTGCGCGATCACGTAGTAGGTGTCGTGATAGACGCGGTCCACCGGCGCTTGGGAAAGAACGACCCCGGTCACGCCGCCGATGGTGAAGAGGAACAGGAAGCCGAACGCCCAGAGCATCGGCGTCTTGAACTCGATCGAGCCGCCCCACATCGTCGCGATCCACGAGAAGACCTTGATGCCGGTGGGCACCGCGATCACCATCGTGGCCAGCATGAAGTAGGACTGCTGGGTCAGCGACATGCCGACGGTGTACATGTGGTGCGCCCAGACGACGAAGCCGAGCACCCCGATCGCCACCATCGCGTAGACCATCGGCAGGTAGCCGAAGACCGGCTTCTTCGCGAAGGTCGCGATGACATGGCTGATGATGCCGAAGCCCGGGATGATGATGATGTACACTTCCGGGTGGCCGAAGAACCACAGGATGTGCTGGTAGAGGATCGGGTCACCGCCGCCCTGCGGCTGGAAGAAGGTGGTGCCGAAGTTGCGGTCGGTCAGCAGCATGGTGATCGCGCCAGCCAGAACCGGCAGCGACAGAAGGATCAGCCAGGCGGTGACGAAGATCGACCAGGCGAAGAGCGGCACCTTGTGCAGCGTCATGCCCGGTGCCCGCATGTTCAGGAACGTGGTGATCATGTTGATCGCGCCGAGGATCGACGAGGCGCCCGAGACGTGGACGGCGAAGATCGCGAGGTCCATCGACCAGCCCGCCTCGTTGGTCGAGAGCGGCGGGTAGAGCACCCAGCCGACGCCCGATCCGGCCTGGTCGTTGCCGCCCGGTGCCAGAACCGACGCCACGGCGAGCGAGGTGCCCGCGACATAGAGCCAGAAGGACAGGTTGTTCATACGCGGGAACGCCATGTCCGGCGCACCGATGTGCAACGGCATGAAATAGTTGCCGAAACCGCCGAAGAGCGCCGGGATGACGACGAAGAACATCATCAGGATGCCGTGGGCGGTGACGAGCACGTTCCAGAGGTGGCCGTTCGGCGTGCAGACCTCGTCCGAGGCCATGAAACGGGCACCCTCCATGCACATATGCTGCACGCCCGGATCCATGAGTTCCATCCGCATGTAGACCGTGAAGGCCACCGAGATGAAGCCCACGACCGCGGACGTGAAGAGGTAGAGGATACCGATATCCTTGTGGTTGGTGGACATGAACCACCGGGTGAAGAACCCGGGGTGTCCATGTTCGCCGTGGCCATGAACGGCTGCGTCGGCCATGCTGATCTCCCATTCCTTTTGCGAGGCTCGGGGCGCACAGATCCCCGGCGAGGCTATGGCCCCGTAATAATTGGCCGGAACGGGATGGGCAATCAAAGAAGCGGGCGCGGGGCGCGAAAAATTGTCTCGCCCTCGCGCCTATCGTGAGTGGTGGTGTTTACTGCGTGATCGAGGCGAGGTAGGCCGCCATGTCCTCGGCGCCCTTGGTCAGTTTGAAGGTCATTTTCGACTTGCCGGCCGCGTCACCAGAGAATTCTTCGAGGAACTCCGAGGGATCGGGCAGGTATTCGGCGAGGTTGTCCTCCGTCCAGACGAGACCCTTCTCGCCGGCTTCCTTCATCACGTCGCTGTATTTGAAGTCGGTCGCTCCCGCGGCCCGGCCCACCACGCCGTAGAGATTCGGTCCGGTCTTGCCGCCCTTCTGGATCTCGGTGCCGTCATCGGCGACGATCATGTGGCAGGCCTTGCATTTCTTGAAGTCGCTTTCGCCCTTGGCGGCATCGCCGGACGCAAGCGCGGGGCCAGCCAGGGACAGGGCGGCGACGGCGGCGAGAAGTTCGGTTTTCATCATCAATCCTCTTTTGCGGTTGGTCGCGCAGGCGCACGGTTTGCGCGGTCTTACCACGCCCGATCTATGTCCGACTTGCGATAAGTCAATTCGAAACGCCCGATCTCCGACCGAGCAAGGGCGCGCGGTGGCCTGCGCGCCCGAGGATAGATGGATATGTCCCGACAGGGAAATCAGATTTGCGGAACCCAGTCGGGCGGATAGTTGGGATGACGATCACCGCCCTTGTCCCAGGGTATGTTGGTGCCCGGATAGACGACCGTGAATATCCCGCTCCGGATCAGGGCGACGATCATCTCCTCATCCATTTCCATCAGGATTCCATCGACATAGATCGCGCGCCTGCGGCTCGACTGGGTCGCCGCGGCGCCGCCGTCGGGCTTGCCCGCGAGGACGACTGACAGCACGACGGTGTTCGGCTTGAGCTGGCTGAAATCCAGCGCCCGTCCTCCGAGTGCGCCGGCCAATCCACCTTTGGCGAGAGCCGGCGCCGGCGATTGCATCGCGAATGCGAGGGCGGTTGCGAGAAGAATGGTCTTCATGAAATCACCTCCTGAAAGCACGTCTGAAAGTCCGTCAGGATAGTGATGCGGCGCGGGGCCGCCTATTGCGGGAATCCTTACCCGGCGAAGACCTTCCCGAATGTCGCCTTCAGCGCGGCGTCGAGGTCGTCCATCGTCACCGGCAATCCGAGGTCGACGAGGCTCGTGACCCCATGCTCGCGGATGCCGCAGGGCACGATGCCGTCGAAATGGCTCAGGTCCGGCTCGACGTTGATCGAGATGCCGTGGAAGCTCACCCATTTGCGCAGCTTCACGCCGATGGCCGCGATCTTGTCTTCGCGCGGGCTGCCGTCCGGATTCGGGGCCTTGTCGGGGCGGGTCACCCAGACGCCCACCCGGCCGGGGCGGACCTCGCCCGTTACGTTGAACTCGGCGAGCGCGGCGATGATCCAGTCCTCCAGGTGCTGGACGAAGGCGCGCACGTCCCGGCCGCGCCGGTTGAGGTCGAGCATCACGTAGGCCACGCGCTGCCCGGGCCCGTGATAAGTGTATTGTCCGCCGCGACCAGCGACATGGACAGGAAAGCGACCAGGATCGGTCAGGTCCTCGGCCCGTGCCGATGTGCCGGCGGTGTAGAGCGGCGGATGTTCGAGGAGCCACACCGACTCACCTGCGCGACCGGCGGAGATGTCGGCAACGCGGGCCTCCATCGCGGCTAGCGTGTCGGCGTAGTCCGATAGACCGGGCAGATGCTTCCATTCGACCAAGGGGTCGCTCCTTCAGGCGGTGTCGGTGTGACAGGACATAGTCGTCTTGTTCAGGGCTGAAAAGCGCCCGGCTTAGGGGCGGCCCGCGTGGCTCTCGGCGGAGGATGGCCAGAGGCAGGAATTCCCGACTGTGCGCTCGGCGGCTTTGGGCGCATGATTCGGCGCATTCGTACGAACTTTGAGACTGTCCTACGACCCGCCTTTCGCGGGCCATTCGATGAAGAAATTTTGGAGGCTGACATGAACGTATTGCATGTGGCGGCGTCCTCCGTCGCCTTGACCGTCGGGCTTTTGCTCGCATCGCTTCTGATGGCGGCGGAAGGAGAGCCGGCGCAGCCGTCGGCGCAGATGAACCGGCAGCTCTATCATTCCCGCGCGACGCCCTCGGCCGACCTCGCGGCCCGTGCCACCGTACCGCGCACCTACGTGCCGAGCCATACGCCGGCCTACATCCTGCCAGTGCCGCCGGTCGCACAGATGAACCGTGCGCACTATCGCCGCTGATCTTCCTACGGTTGCGGGACCGCCCCCCGGTGGAGTTGACCCAAGGGAAATGAGGCATTGCCAGATACGGTGACCGGGTTCAGACTTTCCCTGTTTTTCAGAAAATGTCG
>JBNKFC010000555.1:0-9890 GCA_050289105.1 Paracoccaceae bacterium
GGTTAACCGCGCCCCGGTATCGCCGGGATGCCATTCAAGGCATGTTAACTCCGCTGGGATTATCTGACCTGCGCGACCGGATCAGACCGGGCGGAAGGTGTTGATGGTACAGTCATTCGCGATTTCGGACGAAGAGCGCGCACCCGGGAAGACCGCCGCGGCGTTGCGCCATGTCCTTGTCGTCGACGACAGCCGAATGCAGCGCAAAATTCTGTCCACGCAGCTCGCCCGGTCCGGCTATGCCGTTGCCGAGGCCGGAAGCGCAGAGGAAGCGCTTGAGCTTTGCGATCAGCAGCCACCCGACATCGTCATTTCCGACTGGATGATGCCCGGCATGAGCGGCATCGAATTCTGCCAAGCTTTGCGCAGCCGCGCGCGCCAGAACTACGTCTACTTCATACTTCTGACGTCCAAGACCGAATCAGCTGAGATCGCACGCGGCCTAGACGGTGGCGCGGACGATTTCCTTACGAAGCCCGTCAGCGGCGACGAGCTGCGTGCGCGTATCACGGCGGGCGAGCGCATCCTGCGGATGGAACGCGAGCTGACGGACAAGAACCGCCTGCTGTCGTCGACGCTGGGAGAATTGCAGGCGCTCTACGATTCGGTTGATCGCGACCTCATGGAGGCCAAGAAGCTTCAACAAAGCCTCGTCCGGGAGAGACACCGGCATTTTGGCAACGCGGAGGTGAGCCTTCTTTTGCGCCCCTCCGGTCACGTCGGTGGTGATCTTGTCGGCTTCTTCCCGATCAATTCGCGCCGCGTTGGCTTCTTCTCGATCGACGTCTCGGGACACGGCATCACCTCGGCGCTGATGACCGCGCGGCTTGCCGGATATCTCTCGGGCAACTCGCCCGAGCAGAACATGGCGCTCTTGCTGACCGAATTCGGCATTTACGACGGGCGCGATCCCGGTGATCTGGCCGAACAATTGAATCGGGTCGTGTTGAAGGAAATGCAGACCGAGAACTACTTCACGCTCGCCTATGCCGACGTGGATCTGATCACCGGGCGCGCCTCTTTGGTCCAGGCCGGCCATCCCCATCCGGCGGTCCAACGCGCCGATGGGCGGGTGGACTATCTTGGCGCCGGAGGGTTGCCGATCGGGCTAATCGAGGGCGCGGAATACGACAGTTTCGAAGTGCAACTTCATCCGGGCGACCGGCTGTTTCTGATGTCGGACGGGATAACCGAGGCGGAGGACGCGAACGGGACACAGTTGGGCGAAGAGGGACTGACGAAAATCCTCGGGCGCTGCGCAGATCTGCGGGGCACCGGATTCCTGGAGGCGCTCGTCTGGCACCTGAGCGACTATTCCGGAGCGGAGTTCGGTGACGACGTGTCGGGCGTTTTCTTCGAGTTTCACGGCGCCAAGGCAAACCTCGACTAGAGCCCCTTTTGAACGAGACCGAGGAAATGCCGGTCGCCGTCATTTCCGAGAAGCGGCGCCGCCGTTTCGATCGGCATCCAGACTGCCTGATGTCCGGGCTCGGTGGGCGGCCCGATCCGCCGGGTCGGTCGGGCAAGGTAGATCGTGCAGAGCTTTTCGGCCCATTTGTTGTATTCCGGCATGTAGACGAACCTGCGGAACGCGCCGATGCGCCGAGGGTCGGTAATCGTCCAACCCGTTTCCTCCCCGACTTCTCGGTGAAGTGCGCGCAAGGGCGACTCTCCGGGATCAATCCCTCCGCCCGGCAGCTGGAACTCCGGATCGGGTTCGGCCTGATGGGTCAGCAGAACGTCGCGGCCTCGAACCAGGACTGCATAGACACCGTGCCGAAGCCCGTATTTCTGCCCGCGCACAAGCGACTCTCCGAACCGTCTGATCATCGCCGTCCTCTTGGCCTCCGGGTTGTCGTCCCCATATTGTCGCGGTATGGCAGGGCGCAAGCCGCAAGGAAACCCCATGACACAATTGTCACAGATCGCCTGGGACGACACCGTCCTTCCGTTTCAGCTCGACCGTTCGGATGTCCGCGGCCGGGTGGCGCGGCTTGATGGCGTGCTGGACAGGATTCTGTCGCAACACCGTTACCCTGAAACGGTTGAGGCACTCGTGGCCGAGGCGGCGTTGTTGACGGCGCTCATCGGACAGACGATCAAGCTGCGCTGGAAGCTTTCTCTGCAGATCCGCGGCGATGGGCCGGTCCGGATCATCGCGACGGATTACTACGCGCCCGCGAAAGAAGGCGAGGCCGCGCGCATCCGCGCCTGGGCGTCGTTCGACGTCGAACGTCTGGACGAAAAGGCGCCGGGATTTGGCCAGATCGGTCACGGCTATTTCGCGATCCTGCTTGACCAAGGGGCCGGTACGACACCCTATCAAGGCATCACGCCCATCGCAGGTGGATCACTTTCGGCCTGTGCAGAGACGTATTTTGCGCAATCCGAGCAACTTCCGACGCGCTTTGCCCTGTCCTTCGGGCGTTCTCGCCTCGCGGGAGAGTATGAACGCTGGCGTGCGGGTGGCGTGATGCTGCAGCACATGCCGAAAGCATCGCCTTTTGTCGCGAAAGAAGGCGGCAGTGGCGAGGGCGGTCTGCTTGCGGCAGCCGATATTCTCGACGGCGACGAAGGCGAGAACTGGGCAAGGGCAAACCTCCTCCTCGACACGGTGGAGGAGCTTGAACTCATCGGCCCGCAGGTCGCCCCGACAGACTTGCTGGTGCGCCTCTTCCATGAGGAAGGCCCTCGTGTCTTCGACGCTCAGGTGGTCAAGTTCGGCTGTTCTTGTTCGGCGGACAAGGTCCGCGAAAGCCTGTCGATCTATTCGGCCAAGGATATCGGCCATATGACGACGGATGAGGGCATCGTCACCGCCGATTGCCAGTTCTGCGGCGCGCACTATCGGTTCGACCCCGCGACGCTTGGGTTCGAGGCATCGAAATCCCCCGATGACGAAGGCTGACCCTCTTGATCCGGTTTTGCGCGCGCTGGCGCGCCCCGGTCGCGACACGTCCGACTACGATCTGAACCCCGGAACCGTCTTGCCCGACGGCCGGGTGCTGCGTCCGGCCGGGGTTCTCGTGCCGTTCGTGCTCGGGCCCGACGGGCCGGCGGTGATCCTGACCAAGAGGTCGTCGCGACTCAAGCACCACCCCGGGCAGATCGCGTTTCCCGGGGGAAAGGTTGACTTGGGCGATGCCGATGCCGTCGCCGCCGCTTTGCGCGAAGCCGAAGAAGAGATCGGCCTTCCGGTCCCGTCGGTCGAGGTATTGGGGACGATGGGCGCGCATGAGACCGTGACAGGATTCAGCGTGACGCCGGTTTTTGGACGGATCAGAGACGATTTTGATCCGATTGCCGAAGAGGGAGAGGTCGAAGAGGTCTTCACCGTTCCGCTCTCACATGTCGGCAACCCATCGAACTTCCGGATCGAGGGCCGCAGCTGGCGCGGGCAGATCCGGCGCTACTATGTTGTGCCTTACGGCCCCTATTATATCTGGGGAGCAACCGCGCGTATCCTGAAGGCACTTGCGGACCGGATGGCAGAATGAAGATCACGGGCGATTGGATCGAAGCGGAGGGCGTGCAGCAAGTGCTGCATCTGCTGACCGATGCCGGCCATCAGGGGCTGCTTGTCGGGGGCTGTGTGCGCAACGCCCTGCTGTATCAGCCGGTGGCCGATATCGACATTGCGACCGATGCGGTGCCAGACAGGGTGATGGCCTTGGCCAAGGCCGCGGGATTGAAGGTCGTGCCAACCGGGATCGAGCACGGCACCGTCACGATCGTCATCGCGGGTGAGCCGCACGAAGTCACGACCTTTCGCAGGGATGTCGAAACCCACGGTCGCCACGCGACGGTCGCGTTCGCGACGCGCGTGGAGGAGGACGCGGCCCGCCGGGATTTCACGATGAACGCTCTTTACGCCGATGCCGAAGGTCGCGTTGTCGACCCACTTGGCGGTCTGCCGGATCTTCAGGCACGCCGGGTTCGCTTCGTCGGAACCGCCGATGACCGCATCCGTGAAGACTATTTGCGGATCCTGCGGTTCTTTCGCTTTCATGCCTGGTACGGCGATCCCGAAGCCGGGATGGATGCAGACGCGCTCGCTGCTTGTGCAGCGAATTCCGCCGGAACAGAGACGCTTTCGCGTGAGCGGATCGGCCACGAGATGCGCCGGCTTCTCGCTGCGCCCGACCCTGCGCCAGCCGTAGCCGCGATGCAGGCGACCGGTGTTCTCGCCCGCGTTTTGCCGGGCGCGGCTCCGCGTGCGATTGCCCCGCTTGTTCATCTTGAACCTCCCTATGCGCCGGACTGGCTTCGCCGGCTCGCCGCGCTCGGCGGACCGGATCCGGACGACGCGCTGCGTCTCTCCCGCGACGAGGCGCGGCGTGTGGAGATCTTGCGCGACGGGATTGGCGGCGCGACCGACTTGGCCGAGCTTGCCTATCGGCATGGCGCAGACATTGCGCGAGATATCGTCCTTCTTCGTGCAGCGGTTCTGGAAACGCCACTTCCATCGGGCTGGGAAGAAAGCGTCGCGAAGGGTGCGGAAGCGACGTTTCCCCTGCGTGCCGGGGATCTGATGCCGGCCCTATCCGGCGCCGCTCTCGGTGCGCGGCTGAAAGAACTCGAGGCGCGCTGGATTGCGTCCGGGTTTGAATTGTCCCGGGAACAATTGCTCGCTTGAATCTCGGCCGCGCCGCACGGCAGGGTAGGCCGGATTTTCCGACCCAATGGGGACCAGATGACTTTCGATGCTTTCCCGGCGCTTTTCGCACTTGCAGTAGCGACGCTGTTCACGCCGGGGCCGAACAACGCGATGCTCGCCGCGTCCGGCGCGAATTTCGGCTTTCGTCGAACGACCGCGCATTTTCTGGGCGTCGCGACTGGCTTTCCGCTGATGCTCCTTGTTGTCGGACTTGTCCTCGGCGGGTTGTTCCAGGCAAGCGCACTCTTTCGCGAAACCCTGCGGTGGGGCGGCGCGGCCCTTCTTCTCTGGATTGCCTGGAAAATTGCGACTACGGGCGGAATAGGGTCGAAATCGAGCGGCGCGAAGCCGATGACCTATTTGCAGGCGGTGGGATTTCAGTGGATCAATCCCAAGGCCTGGTCGATGGCTGTTGCCGCGACATCCCAGTTCATCCTGCCATCGGCGCCGGTGACGACAGCGGCGATTGTGACGGCGACTTTTCTCACGCTCGGGCTCTGCTCTGCTGCGACCTGGACCTATGCCGGCCAAGCGATCGCCCGCTGGCTGACGACGGCAAAGAGGCTCAAGGTCTTCAACCTCATCATGGCGGGGCTTATCGTGCTCAGCATCGTCGAGCTCGTCCGGCACTGAGTTCCACTTTCCATCGGACCGCGCTATATGCGTTCGGCAAGCCGAAAGGTGCCCCGATGTTCCGGTTCTTCGAGAACCTCGTCGATCCCTACGTTCCCTATGAGGAGACGGACACGCCGCCACGGCGTCTCCTTCCGTTCCTGCTGGACTATGCCCGGCCGTTTCATCGCGTGTTCGTCATCACGGCCATCCTGACGACGATGGTCTCGGCGATGGAGGTGGCGCTGATATGGTATGTCGGGCGCATTGTGGACATGCTCAACGGCGGACGGCCAGCCGAAGTCCTGGCCGCGCATGGAACCGAGCTTTTGCTTGCGGCTCTTGCGGTCCTCATCGTCAGGCCGATTCTTTCGGGCGTCGACGTTGCGCTTCTGCACAACACGATCCTGCCAAATTTCGGAACGCTGATCCGCTGGCGGTCGCACCGCCATGTGCTTCGCCAGCCCGTCGGCTGGTTCGAGAACGACTTTGCCGGCCGCATCGCAAACCGGATCATGCAGACGCCGCCGGCCGCGGGCGATGCGGTGTTCCAGACCTTCGACGCAGTGGCCTTTGCGGTGACGACCCTCATCGGTTCGATTGCCCTTCTGTCGAGCGCCGATCCCCGGCTTGTCGTGCCGCTCATGGTCTGGATCGGGTTCTACCTCATGCTTCTGCGCTGGACGGTGAAGCGGGTCGGGCCGGCCTCGACCGCGGCATCGGATGCACGCTCGGCGGTTACCGGCCGGGTCGTGGACAGCTACACGAATATCCACTCGGTCAAGATGTTCGCCCATCACGACCGCGAAATCGCCTTTGCCGGTGAAGCGATCGAGAAGGCGCGCAAGGCCTTCCAGTACGAGATGCGGCTCATCACCAAGATGGATATCGGGCTGACCGTTCTGAACGGATTTTTGATCGTGTCGGTCACCGGGCTCGCGCTCTGGCTATGGTATGTCGGAGAGGCGACGATCGGCCTCGTCGCCGCGACGACCGCGCTTGTGCTGCGGCTTAACAACATGACCTACTGGATCATGTGGGCGACTTCGAACCTCGTTCAGGCGCTGGGCGTCGTCGCCGAGGGGATGGAGACCATTGCCCAACCCATCGGACTGACCGACCGCGCCGGAGCGAAACCGTTGGAGTTCAAGGCCGGGCGAATCGAGATCAAGGGGCTGAGCCACCATTACGGCCGCGGCTTCGGCGGGCTAGACCATGTTGATCTGACGATCCTGCCCGGCGAGAAGATCGGACTTGTCGGCCGCTCCGGCTCCGGCAAATCGACCCTCGTGAAGCTGCTCTTGCGGTTCTACGATGCCGAGGCAGGCCAGATCCTCGTCGATGGGCAAGACATTGCGACCGTAACACAGGATAGCCTGCGGCGTCGTATCGGAATGGTGCAGCAGGACAGCTCTCTTCTCCACCGCTCGGTGCGCAGCAACATCCTCTATGGCCGTCCGGATGCCAGCGAGGACGAGATGATCGAAGCGGCGAAGCGGGCAGAAGCGCATGACTTCATCCTCGAGCTGACAGATCCGGAGGGACGTGCGGGCTACGACGCCCAGGTTGGCGAGCGTGGCGTGAAGCTTTCCGGCGGCCAAAGGCAACGGGTTGCTTTGGCCCGCGTGATCCTGAAAGACGCGCCGATCCTCGTGCTCGACGAAGCGACATCGGCGCTGGACAGCGAGGTCGAAGCCGCGATCCAGGAAACGCTCTATGGCGTGATGGAGGGAAAGACGGTGATCGCCATCGCTCACCGCCTCTCGACCATCGCCCGGATGGATCGGATCGTCGTGCTCGATGACGGCAAGATCGCCGAGGAAGGCACACATGCGGAACTGCTGGCCAGTGGCGGGCTTTATGCACGGTTCTGGGAACGGCAGTCGGGCGGCTTCATCGGCACCGACGATGCGGAGGCAGCAGAATGAAGGCCGGCGACATGATCGACGCCTTTCGCCCTGCCGAAGGTCCGCCGCCCCGAACGCTAGGCGCGTTCTTTCTGTGGTGCCTTTCAGGCGCTTGGGGGCCCTTGATCTTCGCAGCAATCCTGTCGGCTATCGCCGGCACCATGGAGGTCGTGACCGCTTGGTTTCTGGGTGCCATCGTCGATGCGGCGGAGAAGGGCAACCCCGCGACCGTCCTATCCGATCACTGGATGTTGCTGGCCGGATTCGCGATCTTCCTAGTGATCCTGCGTCCCGCAGCGTTTGGATTGTCGGCTGCGTCGAACTCGGTCATCGTTCAGCCGAACGTTCTGCCGCTGGTTCTCTCGCGCCTCCATCGCTGGACGCTGGGGCAAGCCGTCACCTTCTTCGACAACGACTTCGCCGGCCGGATCGCGCAAAAGCAGATGCAGGCGGCGCGGGCCGTCACCGATGTCGCCAGTGAATCGATCAATACGATCGCCTTCGCGCTCGCTTCGCTTGCCGGGTCGGTCGTCTTTCTTATGACCATCGACGGATGGATGGCCCTGGCGCTCGGTGTCTGGATCCTCGCCTATCTGGCGCTGATCCGCGCCTTCCTTCCGAAAGTGAGGGGGAAGTCCGCGGCGCGGGCGGGCGCACGCGCGATGGTGACGGGGCAGGTCGTCGACACGATCACCAACATCAAGACCGTCAAACTCTTCGCCCATGCCGAGCATGAAGACCGCGCCGCACTTCGCGCCATGTCGGGTTTCCGCGACACGGCCCTCGACTTCGGGGTGCTTTCGGCGTGGTTCCGGCTTGCGCTGATGACGATCGCGGGGCTTCTGCCGTTGATCCTGATCGGCGGCGCGCTGCTTCTCTGGACGAGGGGCACGGCGACAACGGGCGATATTGCAGCCGCGGGCACGATCTCCATCCGTATCGCGCAGATGACCGGCTGGGTCAGTTTCACGCTGATGTCGATCTATGCCTCCATCGGCGAAGTTGAGGACGGCATCCGCACCCTGACGCCGCCCCACACTTTGACGGACGCGCTGAGTGCCGCGCAACTCGGCCGGGTCAAGGGCGAGGTACGGTTCGACAATGTGAGTTTTGCATACGGCCGGACGTCGGGCGGGCTCGACGAGGTCGACCTGACCATCCATCCGGGCGAAAAGCTCGGGATCGTCGGCGCCTCAGGTGCGGGGAAATCGACGCTCGTCGCGCTCTTGCTTAGGCTCTACGACGCCGAAAAGGGGCGGATTCTGATTGACGGACAGGATGTGCGGTCGGTCACCCAGGAAAGCTTGCGCCGTCAGATCGCGATGGTCACGCAGGAAACCGCGATGTTCAACCGTTCGGCCCGGGACAACATTCTCTACGGTCGCCCCGACTCGACGGAAGAGGAGATGATTGCGGCCGCGAAAGCCGCTGAGGCAGACGATTTCATCCACGGTCTGCGGGACCACAAGGGTCGCGAAGGCTATGACGCGTATCTGGGCGAGCGTGGGGTCAAACTTTCCGGCGGGCAAAGGCAGCGGATCGCCTTGGCGCGGGCGTTTCTGAAGGATGCCCCGATCCTTGTCCTGGACGAAGCGACATCCGCCCTCGACAGCGAAGTTGAAGCCCATGTGCAGGCCGCGCTGCATCGCGTGATGCAGGGCAAGACGGTTCTGGCCATCGCGCACCGGCTTTCGACCATCGCCGAGATGGACAGGATCGTCGTTCTGGATCAGGGAAGGCTGGTCGAGGAAGGTTCACACGCCGAATTGCTGGCCAAGCGGGGTCTCTACGCACGTTATTGGGAGCGTCAGTCGGGCGGGTTCATCGGAACGGAAGAGGCGGCAGAGTGAGGGTGACCGTCGAACGACTTGGCCACCTTGGCGACGGAATCGCACCGGGCCCGGTCTTTGTGCCGATGGCGCTGCCAGGCGAGGTTGTCGAGGGCGCGATAGAAGGCGGGCGGATGGCCGATCCGAAGATCGTCACGCCGTCGCCGGTGCGCGTGAAGCCCGAATGCCCCCATTACCGCGCTTGCGGCGGCTGCGCACTGATGCACGCCTCCGACAGCTTCGTCGCTGACTGGAAAGCCGACGTCGTGCGGACGGCTCTTGCCGCACAGGGCCTCGAAGCACCATTTCGGCCGGTGATTACCTCACCGCCGAAATCGCGTCGTCGGGCGACCCTCTCGGGGCGGAGAACGAAGAAAGGCGCGCTTGTCGGATTCCACGGTCGCGCCTCTGGCACCATCGTCGAGATTCCCGATTGCCGGCTTTTGAGCCCGGCGCTGATGGAGGCACTGCCGGCGCTTGCCGAAGTCACAACGCTCGGCGCGTCGCGCAAGGGCGAGATTGCGCTGAACATCACGGCGACGGAAGGCGGGATCGATCTGTCCGTCTCCAACGGAAAAGAGATGGAACAGAGCCTTTTTTCAGCACTTGCCGGGCTGTCCGAAAGGTTTGACCTCGCCCGGATCGTCTGGAACGGCGAGCCTGTGGTCAGCCGCAAACCCGCCGCGCAACGGTTCGGCTCTGCCCGTGTCGTGCCGCCGTCGGGGGCGTTCCTTCAGGCCACCGAAGCGGGCGAGGCGGCCCTCGTCGGCGCGGTCCGCGATGCGGTCGGTGCCGCAAAGCACACTGCCGATCTGTTTGCTGGCGCGGGTACGTTCAGCTTGCCTCTCGCTGAAACGGCCGAGGTTCACGCCGTCGAGGGCGAGG
>JBNKFC010000556.1:0-2000 GCA_050289105.1 Paracoccaceae bacterium
TGCGGACACTGTCACGGTGATCCGGGACGGCACGACCGTATCGACGATGGACGCGCGCACCGAGACGATCACCGAAGAGCGGATCGTGCGCGACATGGTTGGCCGCGACCTCGCCCACCGCTACCCCGAACGCAAGCGCCGCGCCGGCGAGGTCCTGATGGAGGTCAGCCACTGGAACGTCTGGCACCCGGAACATTCGGGCCGGCAGGTGATCCGCGACGTTTCCTTCAATGTCCGCGCGGGCGAGGTGGTCGGCATCGCCGGCCTCATGGGCTCGGGCCGCACCGAACTGGCCATGAGCATCTTCGGTCAGAGCTACGGCCGCAACATCTCGGGCGAGGTCAGCATCAATGGCCGGCCCGCCGATGTCGCGACGGTGCCCAAGGCGATCGACGCGGGCCTGGCCTATGTCACCGAGGATCGCAAGTCGCTCGGCCTCATCCTCGACGAGACGATCCAGCGCAACATCACCCTGACAAACCTGCCCGCTGTCTCTTCGAGCGGCGTGATCACCGAGGCTAAGGAAACCAGGGTCGCTGAAAAGTACCGGGCGGCGATGAACATCCGCACGCCGAGCGTGTTCCAGAAGGTCGTGAACCTGTCGGGCGGCAACCAGCAGAAGGTCGTGCTGTCGAAATGGCTCTTCGCCGATCCCGAGGTTCTGATCCTCGACGAACCGACGCGCGGCATCGATGTCGGCGCGAAATTCGAGATCTACGGCATCATCAACCAACTGAGCGCGGACGGAAAAGGGGTGATCATGATCTCCTCTGAAATGCCCGAACTGCTCGGCATGTGCGACCGCATCTATGTGATGAACGAAGGTGCGCTCGTCGGCGAACTAACAGCCGCCGAGGCGAGCCAAGAGCGGATCATGTCGCTCATCGTGACGGAATAGGGGAGACGGGGATGGACCTGGCGGACAGGACGGAAACGGATGCGACGGGCGGGATCGGCAAGTATCTCCTCGGGCATCTCAGGGAATACGGGCTGCTCTTCGCGCTGATCGCGATCATGGTCTTCTTCCAGATAGTGACCGACGGAACGCTGCTGCGCCCCGTGAACATCACCAACCTGTTCCTCCAGAACAGCTACATCATCATCATGGCGCTGGGGATGCTCATCGTGATCGTCTCGGGCAACATCGACCTCTCGGTCGGCTCGGTGATGGGCTTCGTCGGCGCGCTGGCGGCAGTGATGATAGTCCAGTGGGGCTGGTCGGTACCACTGACGATCGCCGCCAGCCTGGTCGTCGGCATCCTCATCGGCGCCGCGCAGGGATACTGGGTCGCCTATTGGAAGATCCCATCGTTCATCGTCACGCTTGCGGGGATGCTGGTCTTCCGAGGCCTGTCGCTTTGGCTCCTCGAAGGTCAGTCCGTGGGCCCGTTCCCCAAGAGTTTTCAGCTGCTTTCAACCGGCTTCATCCCGGACATCTTCGGGATCGACAAACCCAACGGCACCGCCTTGGCGGCCGGCGTGATCGCGGTCGTGGCGATCGTCTGGATGGGACTGAAGGCGCGCGCCCGAAACCGTCAATACGGGATCGAGGATGAGCCGGCCGCCTTCTTCGTCGTCCGCAACTTCATCGTGGCCGGGGCTCTTCTCTTCGTGACCTATAAGCTCTCGACTTTCCGGGGCCTGCCGAACGTTCTGATCTCGATGGTGGTGCTGACCATCATCTATGCCTTCCTGACTGAGAACACGGTCCTTGGCCGGCGCATATATGCGCTTGGCGGTAACGAGAAGGCGGCGAAGCTGTCGGGCATCAAGACCGAACGGCTGACTTTCCTCGCCTTCGTGAACATGGGGATGCTGGCGGCTCTGGCCGGCCTGATCTTCGCGGCGCGCCTGAACACCGCAACGCCGAAGGCCGGCTTCGCGGTGGAGCTTGACGTGATCGCGGCGGTCTTCATCGGCGGCGCCTCCATGTCGGGTGGCGTAGGCAAGATCGTCGGCGCGGTGGTCGGCGCCTTCATCATGGGCGTGATGAACAACGG
>JBNKFC010000557.1:0-4215 GCA_050289105.1 Paracoccaceae bacterium
CCGCCGACGGCGAGCGAGCGGGAGCCATATGTGCCCATCCCCATCGGCGTGTTGGCGGTGTCGCCGTGCACGACCTCGATCATGCTCTCGGGGATGCCGATCATCTCTGAGATGACCTGCGGAAAGGCCGTCTCGTGGCCCTGACCGTGGCTGTGCGACCCAGTCATCACGACCAGCCCGCCGGTGGCGTTCACCCGCACCGTCGCACTTTCGTAAAGACCCGCACGGGCGCCGAGCTGGCCGACGAGGTTACTGGGGGCAATGCCGCAGGCCTCGATGTAGCAGTTCACGCCAAGCCCGCGCAGCAGGCCCTTCTTTGCGCTTTCCGCCCGGCGCTTCTCGAACCCGGCGAGGTCGGCGATCTCAACGAGCTTGTCCATCGTCGCCTGGTAGTTGCCGGTGTCGTACTGCACTGCTACCGGGGTCTGATAGGGGAACTCGTCCTTGCCGACGAAGTTCCTCCGCCGGATCTCGATCGGGTCGATCCCCATTTCCCGCGCCGCTTTGTCGATGACGCGTTCAAGCTGGTAGGTCGCTTCCGGCCGGCCGGCGCCGCGATAGGCGTCCACCGGCACCGTGTTGGTGAAGACCGCCTTCACGTTCACATAGATATGCGGGGTCTTGTAGTTGCCCGCCATAAGGGTGCCGTGCAGGTAGGTCGGCACCGACGGCGCGAAGGTGGAGAGATAGGCCCCCATGTTCGCGTAGGTCTCGGTCCGGATCGCCTGGAAATGGCCTTCCTTGTCGAGCGCGAGTTCGATCTTCGTCACGTGGTCGCGGCCATGCGCGTCGGTGAGGAAGCTTTCCGACCGCGAGCAGGTCCATTTGACCGGACGCCCGACGACCTTTGAGGCATGGGTGACGAACGCCTCTTCGATATAGTGGAAGATCTTCGAACCGAAGCCCCCGCCCACGTCAGGCGCCACCACCCGCAGCTTGTGCTCGGGGATGGAGAGCACGAAGGCCCCCATGAGGAGCCGGATCACGTGCGGGTTCTGGCTCGTGGTGTAGAGCGTGTAGTCGTCGCCCGCCTGGGAATAGTCGCCGATGGCGACGCGCGGTTCCATCGCGTTCGGAACCAGCCGGTTGTTCACCAGTTCCAGCGTCGTAACGTGATGCGCCTTCTTGAACGCCTCGTCGGTCGCCGCCTTGTTGTCCTCGATGAAACCCCAGTCGTAGCAGAGGTTCGACCCCACCTCGTCGTGGACCAGCGCACCGCCCTTCACGGCGGCCTTCATGTCGATGACGGCGGGCAGTTCCTCGATATCGACGACGACCGCCTCGGCCGCGTCACGGGCTTGCTCCAGCGTCTCGGCCACGACGCAGGCGATGGCGTCGCCAACATAGCGCACCTTGCCCTCGGCGAGGATCGGGTGCTTCGGCTCCAGCATCGGGTTGCCGGCGCGGTCGTGAATCTGCCACCCGCAGGGCACGCCGCCCTTGCCTTCGAAATCGGCGGAGGTGAAGACCTTGAGAACGCCTGGCATCGCCTCGGCGTCGCTGGTGTCGATCTTGCGGATTTTTCCGTGCGCGACCTGGCTGCGGATGAAGTAGGCGTGCGCCTGCCCACGCAGGTTGATGTCGTCGGTGTAGCGGCCCTTTCCGGTCAGGAACCGTACGTCCTCGCGCCGCTTGCTGCTGGCGCCAATGCCATGATCCTTCGGCATGATCCCCTCCCTTATTCGGCTGCGATCCGGCTCACGTCCTGGCCGGACGCGGCCAGAACCGCCTTGACGATGTTG
This sequence comes from Paracoccaceae bacterium, assembly GCA_050289105.1. Lineage (GTDB taxonomy): Bacteria > Pseudomonadota > Alphaproteobacteria > Rhodobacterales > Rhodobacteraceae > Albidovulum. The sequence continues at coordinate 1,743 of JBNKFC010000557.1, forward strand.
TGGTAGCCCGTGCAGCGGCAGATGTTGCCTTCGAGGTGGTGACGCACCTCGGCCTCGGTCGGCTTGGGGTTCTCCGCCAGGAGGGCCGCGGCCGACATCACCATGCCGGGTGTGCAAAAGCCGCACTGAAGCCCGTGATGGTCCTGAAAGGCCTGCTGGAGCCGCCCGAGCGTGCCGTCGGGATTGGCCATGCCCTCGATCGTGGTGACCGTCGCCCCGTCGGCGTCGGCAGCGAAGACGGTGCAGCTTTTCACCGCTTTGCCGTCCACATGCACGACGCAGGCGCCGCATTGCGAGGTGTCGCAACCGACATGGGTGCCGGTCAACCCGAGCCCCTCGCGCAGAAAGGCGGAGAGAAGCGTCCGCCCCTCCGCCTCGCCGGAAACGGCCTTGCCGTTCACGGTCATCGATACTTTCATTCTGTCGTCCTCCCTGTCGTCTGTTTTGGCTTCAGCCGCCAAAGGCGCGCTTGAGCCAGCCTTTCTTTTCCCCGTCCCCGCTGGCGTCTTCCGGGCCGGGCGTTTCAGGTTCCGGCGGCCCCTCGACCGCCTGTTGGAACCGCTCGAAAAACTGATCGGCAAGCTTCTTGGCGAAACCGTCGATGATGCGGCTGCCGAGTTGGGCGAGCTTGCCGCCCACCATCGCCTCGACATCGTATGACAATCTCGTGCCGTCGCCCTCGGGCGCAAGCGTCACCTTGGCGCCGCCCTTCGCGAATCCCGCAGGCCCGCCCTTGCCCTCGCCGGTGATGGTAACGGCTTCGCCGGGCACGATGTCGGAAAGTGTGACGACGCCGGTGAAGCGCGCCTTGACCGGCCCGACCTTCTGCACCACGACCGCCTCGTACCCCACGTCGGGCGACCCGGTGAGGCTTTCACAGCCCGGAATCGATGCCATCAGCACGTCTGGATCGAGGATCGCGGCCCAGACAGTTTTCGGGTCCGCTTTTATGTCGCGGCTGTCGTTGAGTTGCATGTTCGTCCTTCGTGCTTCTGCTCTGTCCGGGTAAAGGTTACGGACTCGGCTGGGACGAGGCTATCTGACCTTGGTCGGTCTTGTCATCTCTGCGATTGCGTGATTTGCGTCGGGATTCGAAAAAAAATCGTGCGTCGGCGGGCTGTTCGCCGGGCGGATTGCGCTCCGGCGGATCGTCCCGTGCCCTCGTTCGCTGCGGTTCGCGGCGTCAGGCGTGGATCATTCGCATCAGCCGGTCCTTTTCGCCGCTATCGCGCGCGGCGCCGATGGCCTGGCCAAGCGCTTCGAGCGAGGCGATCGAATGGCCGGCGCGGAAACTGTCCACATGGGGCATCATCGCGGCGATGCCCCGCGCCTTCGGCACGAACCCGTCCCACCGCAGAAGCGGGTTGATCCAGATGAGCCGACGCGCGGAAAGGTGGAGCCGCTCCATCTCGCGAGAAAGGTCGGCGGCAGGATCACGGTCGAGCCCGTCGGAGATGAGCAGCACCACCGCCCCTTGCCCCATCACCCGCCGCGACCAATCGCGGTTGAAATCATGAAGGCAGGTGCCGATCCGCGTACCGCCCTGCCAATCCTGCGCCTCGGCCCCGGCGGCAGCGAGTGCGGCATCCACGTCGCGCTGGCGGAGGTGGCGGGTGATATTGGTCAGCCGGGTGCCGAAGGTGAAGGCGTGGACTTTCGCCCAGCCCGCGCCCTTCTGGTTCGCCACCGCATGGACGAAGTGCAGCACCATCCGGCTATATTGCGACATCGAACCAGAAATGTCGCAAAGCACGACGAGGTTCGGCCAGCGTTCGCGGCGCTGGCGGGTCACCAGCGCCTGCATCTCGCCGCCGCGCCGCATAGCCTGTCGCATGGTCGCCCGCCAGTCGGCAACGCGCCCGGCCGGATCGGCCATGGTCCGGCGCGAGGTGAGCGGGCGCACGGGCAGCGAAAGACGAGCGATCATCCGCTTCGCCTCGGCGATCTCATCGACCGACATCTGCTCGAAATCGAGCGTTCGAAGCCGCTCCTCGGCCGAGATCGTGGCGGTCGCATCGGCCTCGATCTCCACCTCGTCGCTTTCGTTCTCCTCGGTTTCGGGTGCGTCGCGGGCGACACCGTCCAAAAGCGCCTCGGCCGCGCGCTTCTCGGCCGCCGCCGCACGCCGGTCTTCCTGCACGCCGCGCACGGCCGGTAACATCAGGCTCATCATGTGTTCGAGGTAGCGCGGATCGCGCCAGTAGAGCCGGAAGATCTGGGCGAAGACCGCGCGCTCCTCGGGGCGCGAGACGAAGACGGCGTGCAGGATCCAGTAGAAGTCGCGCTTTTCGGAAAATCCCGCTGCCTCGACCGCCCGGATCGCATCGATCACCCGGCCGGGCCCGATCTTGAGCCCGGCCTTGCGGAGCGCCCGGGCAAAATGGGTGATGTTGGCGGCGAGCTTGCCGTCCTCGGGAATGTCGAGGGGGACAAGTTCAGCCATCTTGGGCGAGGGGGGGGGGGGGGGGGGGGG
>JBNKFC010000558.1:0-6027 GCA_050289105.1 Paracoccaceae bacterium
AGGCGCGAGTAGATGTCATACGCCCTTTCCCCGCGGGAGGTCTGCTCGACCACCATCGGCACGAGGGTATTCATGTAAAGATCATAGGGGTCTTTCATCGTCGTCCGCCTGTCGCTGTTCCCGGGTGAATGCTTATGCTCAGAACCTTGACCGAGTCTTAGTGACGCGCACCGGGGGCTGCAAGGGCTGCTCGCCCACCCTCGGGAGGTTTGCGGCAAAGGTGCCGCCGCGTGGCCGCGCAGCCCTGATTGCCGAGACGGCGCGGCCGTGTCTAGATGCCCGCAAATGGGTTTGGGGGCAGCGATGATCGCGGAATACGACGACTGGGATGCGGTGGCGATGGCGACCGAGGTGGCGAAAGGTGCCGTTTCGGCATCCGAGCTTCTCGACGAGGCGCTGATGCGAGTCGAGGCACGGAATCCCGCACTGAATGCCGTGGTGCTGATGCAGGCGGACAAGGCGCGCGCCGCAATCACTGCGGGCCTGCCGGACGGGCCGCTGCGTGGCGTGCCCTTTCTCCTCAAGGATCTCGGCTGCGAGGCGGTCGATTTTCCATCTCACAACGGTTCGCGGCTGCTTGCCAACACCACCTACCGGCTCGACAGCGCGATCTTCGACCGCATTCGCGCGACCGGCACGGTGACCTTCGGCCGAACGACGTCGCCCGAAGGCGGGATCGGACCGGCAACCGAAGCGGCGGTCTACGGCGGACCGACGCGCAATCCTTGGGATCTGAGCCGCACTCCCGGCGGATCGTCGGGCGGTGCCGGGGCGGCGGTGGCGGCCGGAATCGTGCCTGCCGCGCATGGATCGGACGGTGGCGGGTCGGTGCGCATTCCGGCCTCCTCCTGCGGGCTGTTCGGCTTGAAGGCGACACGGGCGCGGCTGCCGGACGGCCCCTATACCGGCGAAGGATGGGCGGGGATGGCGATAGACGGGTTTCTGACCCGCTCGGTCCGCGACAGCGCCGTCCTGCTCGACGCCTGCGAAGGGGCCGATTCCGGTGCACCCTACTGGGCACCGCCACTGGCTGGGGGTTACCGGGCCGCCATCGCCCGGCCGCCCCGGCGGATGAAGATCGCGCTGTGCGAGACGACACTGACGGGTGAGCCGATCCACCCCGATTGCCGCGACGCGGTCCTCGACGCGGCCAAGCTCCTCGAGAGTCTCGGACATACTGTCGAACCCGCTCGGCCGGCGGCCGATACCAAGGGCATGATGCGCGCCTGGACGAAGATCGTCGCCTGTGGCACCGCCCTCGGGATCCGCAAGGCCCTTGCCGCGAAGGGCCGCGACTTCGCGCCGGACGACGTGGAGGACGTGAGCCGAAGCGCGATGGATTATGCCGACACATTGTCCGGCGCGGACTACCTTGAAGCGGTTGGCAAGATCCACGCCTATGGTCGTGAAATGGCCGGTTTTTTCGACGGTTGGGACATGCTCCTGACCGCCACGCTGGCCGAACCGCCTGCGAGGATCGGGCGTTTTTCCCATGCCGGGAAGGACTATGTCGATTACCGCATGGGCGCGGGCATGGTCTTCGACTATTCTCCCTTCTGTGCCGCCTTCAACGCCTCGGGCCAACCCGCCGTTTCAGTGCCGCTGTTCTGGAATGCCGAGGGTCTTCCGATCGGCGTCCACCTCGCCGCCCGTTTCGGTGCCGACGAGGAACTGATCGCACTCTCGGCAGAGCTGGAAACAGCGCGACCCTGGGCCGGTCGCCGGCCACCCGCATGAGGCGAGCAGGGTTGAAATGTCCTGATTTGATCACAGCGGCAAAGCCTCTTTTCGCGACCGGAAACCTGCAAGAATCGTTTGACAACAAACGTCGCGTTGGCCGACCATTCAAGGAAAGCTCGGCCCCGGCCCAGAAAATGATCAAATCACGAGGCCCATCCGGAGAGGGATAGCAGTGTGACCGACACCCACGCAGTCGAAGCCCGAAACGCGGTCAAGGAGTTCGGCCAGGGCGAACATGCCGTGCGCGCACTCAACAACGTTTCCGTAGCGATCCGCAAGGGCGAGTTCTTCACGCTTCTCGGCCCGTCGGGCTGCGGCAAGACCACACTTCTGCGTCTGATTGCCGGCTTCGACAGCCCGACCTCCGGCACGATCCTGCTCGACGGTCAGGACATCACCGACCTGCCGCCGAATAAACGTCCCGTGAACACCGTGTTTCAAAGCTACGCGCTCTTTCCGCATCTGAGCGTCGCCGACAATATCGGTTTCGGCCTCGAGATGCTCGGCCGCCCGAAGGACGAGGTCGCCGCGCGCACCGCCGAGATGCTGGCGCTCGTCAAGCTCGAGGCGATGGCGGGGCGCAAGACCGCGCAACTGTCCGGCGGGCAGCAGCAGCGCGTTGCGCTGGCCCGCGCCCTCGCCCCGAAACCGAAGGTCCTTTTGCTGGATGAGCCGCTCTCTGCGCTCGACCTGAAGCTCCGCAAGGAGATGCAGAGCGAGCTGAAGCGGCTTCAGCTGGAAACCGGCATCACCTTCATCTTCGTTACGCACGATCAGGAAGAGGCCCTGACCATGTCCGACCGGATCGGCGTGATGTCGGGTGGCCGCATCCTCCAGATCGGCTCCCCGCGCGACATTTACGCCCATCCCACCAACCGCTTCGTCGCCGACTTCATCGGCGAGACGAACTTCATTCATGCCCGGATCAGGGGCGGCGCGGCACATCTGGCCGGGGGGATCGAGATTAAACTCGACCAGCCGCGCGCCGACGGCGAGGCGACGCTCGCGGTCAGGCCCGAGCATCTGCGCCTCGTGCCGCAAGGCATGGCCGGCGCCCTGTCGGCCACGGTCAGTCACTCCGTCTATTTCGGCACCGACAGCCATGTGCATCTGACTCTTCTGGATGGCACCGAACTCGTCGCGCGCCAGCAAACCTACGCCGACGGGGCTGGAGAGCCGAAGCCCGGGTCGGTGGTTGGCGTCAGCTTCGCAACGGGCTCGGTCCAGGTGCTGGAGGATTGAGCGTGAGCACCGGCGAAAATCGGAGGGACAAGAGGGCGGCACGCAACGCCTGGCTGCTGTCCACGCCCGCGCTCGTCATCCTGGCGCTGGCGGCAACGGGTCCTCTCATGATCATGCTGGTCTATTCCTTCCTGACCCCCGGGAAATACGGCAATGTCGAATGGCAGTTCTCGACCGATGCGTGGCGGGGGATCCTGTTCACTCGGGATATCTTTGACAACACACTGAAGCTGGCAGACGCACATCTGACGATCTTCTGGCGTTCGGTAAAACTGTCGATCCTGACGACGGTTTTCACCTTCATCGTCGGCTTCCCGACGGCTTGGTTCATCGCGATGCGGTCGCCAACTGCAAGAGCGCTCTGGTTGTTTCTGATCACGATTCCGTTCTGGACGAACCTGCTGATCCGGACCTTCGCGATCAACCAGATCATTCGCAACGAAGGCCTGCTGAATACCGTGTTGATCAAGCTCGGGCTCATCGAGACGCCCTTCAACATCATTTACACCGACACGGCGGTGTTCATCGGCATGACGTATGTCTACCTGCCACTGATGGTCCTTCCGCTCTTTGCCGCGATCGACCGTTTCGACCTGCGTATCCTCGAGGCGGGATATGATCTTTATGCGAGCCGCTGGCAGGTCCTCCGCAGAATCATCCTGCCGATCGTCAAGCCGGGCATTGTCGCGGGATCGATCCTGGTCTTCATCCCCTCGCTCGGCGCCTATGTCACACCGCGCATTCTCGGGGGCGGGCGGCAGATGATGATCGGCAATTTCATCGACCTTCAATTCGGTCAGGGGCGGAACTGGCCGCTCGGCGCGTCGCTTTCGGTCCTGCTTCTCGTCATCGTGGCGCTGGCGCTTCTCGTCTACGTGCGCGTCACAGCACGGGAGAAGACCAATGGCTAGCAAAGCGTTTTCGGTCTCCCGCCTGCCCGGTTTCAGCACGATGGCGCTGCTGGTCTTCGCAGCACTTTACCTGCCGATTCTCATGCTGGTGCTTTATTCGTTCAACTCGGGCAAATCCGTCGCCGTTTGGGAAGGCTTCACGCTCGACTGGTACGCGCGCGCCTGGGCGAACCAGCAGGTGAAAGAAGTCACGGTCCGCTCGCTGGTGATCGCGAGCTGTGCCTCTGTGGTGGCGACGGTAGCAGCGACGATGGCCGCGCTCGGAACAACCCGGCGCAAAGCGTTCAAGGGCCAGACGTTCATTTACGTCATGATCAACCAACCGCTGATGGTGCCCGAGATCGTCACGGCGGTGGCGCTTCTGATCTTCTTCGCTTCTATCAAGGTGGCGACGGGCTACCAAGGTCTCGGCTACCTGATCGCTGCGCATTCGGCTTTCTGCATACCCTTCGCCTATCTGCCGATCCGCGCGAGGCTCGAAGGCATGGATCTCACGCTCGAGACAGCGGCGGCCGACCTCTATGCCTCGCCTTGGCAGACCTTCCGCCGCGTGACGCTGCCGCTCTTGGCGCCGGGGATGATCGCGGGCCTGATGCTGGCCTTCGTCACCTCGCTCGACGATGTCGTCATTACCGTCTTTGTGAAATCGGCGGGACAGGATACGCTGCCGACCTACATGCTTGGACAGATCCGGCGCCAGGTTACCACTGAGGTGAATGCCATCTCGACGGTGCTGCTCGTCCTGACCGTCGTCCTCCTGACGGCGTTCTTCTTCTTAACGCGCAAGAAAGACTGACAATCAACGGGGAGTAAACCATGAAAAAATACCTGTCAGCTATGGCCATCATTATGGCGTCCACGTCGTTGGCCCACGCGGAGGGCGAACTACAGCTCTTCAACTGGGGCGACTACACCAATCCGGAACTGATCTCGAAATTCGAGGCGGAAACCGGGATCAAGGTGACGATCACCGACTACGATTCCAACGACACCGCGCTTGCCAAGATCGAGGCGGGCGGCCACGGCTTCGACCTCGTCGTTCCATCGGCCAACTATGTTCAGATCTATGTCGAAAAGGGCCTGGTGCAGGAGCTTGACCTGTCCAAGCTGTCCAATCACGGCAACATCGCGCCGGAATGGATGGACGTCGCTTACGATCCGGGCCGGAAGTTCTCGGTGCCGTGGCAGTGGGGCTCGACCGGAGTCGCGGTCAACAAGACCGCCTATTCGGGCGACATCAACACCTCGGCCATCTTCATGGACCCGCCGGAAGAACTCGTCGGCAAGGTGAACGTAACGCCCGAGATGAACGACGTCCTGTCGCTCGCGATCATGTACGAAGGCGGCGAGCCCTGCACCGAGGACACCGAGGTCCTGAAGAAGGTGCGCGACGCGTTGCTGGAAGCGAAGCCGAAATGGCTGTCGATGGATTACGGCATGACCGAAAAGATGGCGGCGAACGACGTGATGGCCTCGGTCTACTGGAACGGCGCGATCTTCCGCGCCAGACTGGCAAACCCGGATGTGGTCTACGGCTATCCCAAGGAAGGCTTCCCGCTCTGGATGGACCAGGTGATGCTTCTGTCGGACGCCAATAATGTCGAGGAAGCCTACAAGTTCCTCGACTTCATCATGGTGCCTGAGAATGCCGCGCTGATTTCTTCATTCGCCCGCTATGCCAACGGCATCACCGGGTCGGACGCGTTTATGCCCGAGGACATGAAGACGGCGCCGGAGATCATCATTCCGGATGAGTTCAAGGCGGCCGGAAAGTTCCTGCCGACCTGCTCTCCGACGGCTCAGGGCTACTATACCGCGATCTGGACCGAGCTGCAGAAGTGATTGGGTTTCGGGCGCTTCCGCGCCCGACCCGCCGGGGGGCCCTGCCCCCCGGCCCCCCCGGAGTATTTTCGAACGGAAGAAGGGGACCAGCGTGGACCTGACCGGTCTAAGCGCTTCTGATCTGTCGGCGCGGATTGCTGGCAAAGCGGTCTCGGCACGCGAGGTCATGGCGGCCTTTCTCGACCGGATCGAGGCCGTCAACCCTGAGATCAACGCCATCGTCTCGCTGCGGCCGAGGGTGGAGCTTCTGGCCGAGGCGGAGGCCGCGGATCGCGCCGGACCGGCGCGCGGC
>JBNKFC010000559.1:0-4688 GCA_050289105.1 Paracoccaceae bacterium
CAATGGCCGCCGTGGCGTCGGCGAGAAGACGCGCGCGATAGGAGGGATCACTCCAGGCCTTCGCGACGACGGCCGCGCCGAGATGCGGCCCGACCTTGCGTTCGTAAGTGTCGAGGATCGCATCCATCGCCGCAGGATCGACGAGGCCCTTACGGGTCAGGATCGTCTCCAACGCCTTGACGCGAAGCGCGGGGTCGGAGGGCAGGAGAGAATGCGGGTGATCGTGATCGTCATGTGGCATGGCGCCAGCGTCCCACGGGTCGAGAACGAAGTCCAGATGCTCCCTTCGTGCGCCGAAGCCCGGCCTCAGAGTCGCGCCTCAGAGGCATCAGTCAAGCCAATATCAGCGAGCAGGTGGGGCGAGAGCTCGGCCAGCCGCCACGCGGCCACCTGCAATTCCCTGTCAAGCCGCCTCGCCGCGTGCCGCGCGGCCACTTTCTTCAGGAATGTCCTCGCGAAACCAACTGTTTTTAAGGGGATGTATAGTGTCATTTCGGCCATGGCCCTGCTCCTTGGTGAAATCCTCTGACTTGAAGTTTCTCCCAAGAAGAGCTTTGACACCAATCGAATCCGGGTTATCAGTCATAAGGTCATTTTATGAATTAAGGCCATGACCGGACGCGCCCGAGCCAACCTTCCGCCGCTTTCTGCGATTCGCGCCTTCGAGGCCGCGGCCCGGCAGGGCAGTTTCACCGCGGCGGGTGCGGAACTGGGCATGACGCAGGCGGCAGTCAGTTACCAGATCAAGGTCCTTGAGGATCGCGCGGGTCTTCCGCTTTTCCGTCGCAAGGCGCGCGGCGTCACGCTGACCGCCGAGGGCGCGCGGCTTGCCGAACGCGCGGGCGAGGCGTTCGACATCCTGCGCCAGGCCTTCGCGGACATGAACCGCGCCCGCGACGAGACACTTGTCATCTCGGTCCTGCCCACGGTGGCGCAGCAATTCCTCGCGCCGCGCCTTGGGTCGTTCCAGATCGCCCATCCGTCGATCACAACGCGGGTCGACGTCGAAAGCCGAGCCGTCGATCTGTTGGGTGGCGAGGCGACCGTGGCGATCCGCGCCGGGCGGGGCGGCTGGCCGGGACTTGCCGAGCATTTCCTGATGCCGGGCAGCTATGCGCCGATGATCTCACCGGCCTTCGTGGCCCGGCACGGTCGGCCGGAACGGCCGGAGGACCTTCTTGACCTGCCGCGGGTTGACGAGGCGGACGCGGGATGGGCGGGATGGTTTCGCGCCGCCGGGGTCGAACCGCCGGACGTCCATGCCGCGGGAGGTGCGCTGTTCGGCACCCAGTCGCTGACCGCGCAGGCGGCAATCGCCGGGCACGGCGCCAGCCTTCTCAACCCGCGTCTCTTTCGTTCGGAACTGGCGCGTGGGGACCTGATCCAGCCGTTCGACATCCTGTGGACCGAGGATTACGCAATGTATCTCGTCTATCCCGAACGCCGCCGCAACGTGCCCGCGATCCGCGCCTTCCGCGACTGGATCCTCGCCGAAATGCAGGAGCCCCGCGCCTAGACTGCATCGTGCCGCTGCCGCGAATCCTCCGGGGCCTCCTCCCTCTCGGTCATGCCGTAGTCGCGCAGCACCGAGGCGACGCGCAGGCGGTAATCCCGGAACACGCCGTCGCGCCCCGCCGCCTGTGCCTTGCGGTGCGCCGTGCGGTTTCGCCAGTCGATGACGGCGGCCTCGTCGCGGAAGAACGAGACCGACAGCATCTTGCCCGGCTCCGTCAGGCTTTCGAACCGTTCGACGGACAAAAAGCCCGGCACGTCCTGCAATTCGGCCTTCAGGCTTGCCGCGATGGCAAGGTAGTCGTCGCGGCGGCCCTCTGCGGGCCAGACCTCGAAGATGATGGCGATCATGCGCTCTTCCCGTTGTCGACGCGGCGGACGAAGCACCGCTCCTCGCTCAGGATTAACCGCTGGCGCAGCGCGAAGGCATAGTTTTCCTGTCCCACCGGATCCGCGGCGAGGCGGGCGCGGTAGGCTTCATAGGCGGCGAGGCTTTCGATGTTGTAGATGCCGTAGGCGCGCGTGGCCGAGCCTTCATGCGGGGCGAAATAGCCGATGAGATCGGCGCCGCAGCGGGGGATCGCCTCGCCCCAGGCGCGGGCATAGGTTTGGAACTCCGCGCGTTTTGCGGGGTCGATGCGGTAGCGGATCAGGCAGGTCAGCATGGCGGGTCCTTTCGATTCCCGGACAGGAATAACCGATGGACGGGACGGCATGCTTCGCTTAGCATCGAAGGATGACCGAAGGCCCCAACATTTCCCGCGTCGCCGCGCTGATCGGCGACCCGGCGCGTGCGAACATCCTCGTCGCGCTGATGCGCGGGCAGGCGCTGACGGTGAGCGAACTGGCGGCCGAGGCCGGCGTCGGCCTGCCCACCGCGTCGAGCCATCTCTCGCAGCTTCAGGCCGGCGGGCTGGTGGCGCCGCGCAAGGAAGGGCGGCACAAGTATTTCCGCCTCGCCTCGGACGCGGCGGCGGGGGTGATCGAGGCGCTGATGGGTTTCGCGGGCGACCTGCCGTCACCGAAGCGCCGGCCGGGGCCGCGCGACCCGGCGTTGAGAAGGGCGCGGGTCTGCTACAATCATCTTGCCGGCGAGATGGGGGTGCGGCTTTACGACAGCCTGATCGCGCGCGGACATCTCGTCGCGGCGGCGGAGGGCATGACGCTGAGCCCGGCAGGTTGGGACTTCGCGGCGGGCTTCGGGATCGCTCCGGAGAGCTTCGCGGGGGTGCGGCCGCCGCATTGCCGCGAATGCCTCGACTGGAGCGCGCGGCGCAGCCACCTTGGCGGCCGGGTCGGGCGTGCCTATCTGGCCGCGATCGAGGCGAAGGGCTGGGCGCGGCGCGTCTCGGGCACACGGGTGATCGCGTTCACTCCGGAGGGCGAACGGGCCTTCGCCCGGGCCTTTCCGGAGGTCGGAAGGTGCGGTGGGTCTTGACCCACGCTGGCCCGGCCGGGGTGGGTTGAAACCCACCTTGCCGGCAAAGCCCGACGCCGCGGCTCTTCGGGGATGAATCGCTTGACGCCGCCCGGCAATGGCCGTACATGGCGCGGACGGAATTCGGGGTCGTCGCTTTCGCGGCGCCCATAGCTGTTAGCCTGAGGCCGGGCACGAGGCCCGAAGAACAAGGAAGAACCCAATGTCGCGCGTTTGCGAACTGACCGGTAAGGGCCCGATGGCGGGCAACAATGTGAGCCACGCGAACAACAAGTCGCGGCGTCGCTTCCTGCCCAACCTGAACGATGTCACGCTGATCTCCGACGCGCTTGGCCAGTCGTTCAAGCTGAAGATCTCGGCCGCCGCCCTGCGCTCGGTCGACCATCGCGGCGGGCTCGACGCCTTCCTCGCCAAGGCGAAGGACGAGGAGCTGTCCGCCAAGGCGCTGAAGATCAAGAAGGACATCGCCAAGACCGCGGCCGCCTGAGGCGACCCGTCCTGAGCGACGAGTGCGGCCCCGCTTCGGCGGGGCCGCTTCGTTTTGGCGCCGCTTCGCTTGTCCGCCCCGCACCCGTTCGCTGACCTGAACCGGTGCCGACGGGGAGGTCCGGATGGGTAAGCTCCGCGGGCAGTGTTGTTGCCGGGCGATGACCTACGAGGTCGAGGACGATTTCGCCTACGCGTTCAACTGCCATTGTTCGAACTGCCGCCGGGCGTCCGGCGCGGCATTCCGTCCGATTGCCGGCCTGCCGGTCGGCAAGCTCGCCATCACGGACGGGGCCGGCCGGGCGATGAGGCTCGGCGGCGATGACAACCACGACGTCCATTGCCGCGACTGCGGGTCGCTCCTTTATTCGGTCATCCGGGACGGGGCCTATGCCCATGTCAGCATGGGAACGCTGCTCGACACGTCCTCGATCCGTCCCGCCGCGCATATCTTCGTGGGCTCCAAGGCGCCGTGGTTCAAGATCACCGACGATCTGCCCCAGCATACGGAATGGGGCTGGGCCCGCGACCATTGCACGCGGGCGCAAGCCTTTCCTTCATGTCGGCCAGGCCGTAGAAGAGGCGCATGAGCGCCCGTCCGTTCCGCACCCTCATCACGATGATCCTTGCCGTCTCGCTGACGGCGATGGGCTTTGCCGCGGCCATGGCGCGCGGTCAGACCACGGTCGGCGGTCAGGTCGTCGTCCTCTGCGCCGGTGGCGGGCTCGTCCAGGCCACGCTCGACGCCGAGGGACGGCCGACCGGCGACAGCCATCTCTGCCCCGACCTCGCGGTTTCGCTGCTGGCGGCCTACGACCTCGCGCTGCCGGTCGTGAAACGGCCAGAGAGCCTTGGCGAGGCGCTGAGCCCGGCGCCGCGCTCCTTCCTCTCCTTCCCGCCGCGCACCATCACGCGCGCGCGCGGACCCCCGGTTTCGGCCTGATCCCAAAATCAGTCTGACAACCCAAGGAGATTTCCGATGAACCTTCTGAAAACCGTTCTGGCCGCCACCACGGCCATCTGGGCGCTGCCCGCGCTGGCCGCCGACACGATCACCGTCACCGACGCCTATGCCCGCTTCATGCCGGGCGCCATGGCCGGCGCCGCCTTCATGACGATCGAGAACACCGGCGACGAGGACGACCAACTCGTCGATGCCGCCTCCGACATCGCCGTGAAGGTGGAGCTTCATACCCACAAGGCCGGGACCGACGGCACGATGCAGATGATCCACGTGCCGGAGGGTTTCCCC
>JBNKFC010000560.1:0-5567 GCA_050289105.1 Paracoccaceae bacterium
CGCGTGCGTTCGGTCAGGTGCGAGATCGCCAGGCTCGCCAGCACGCACCCGGTAAAGAGGTAGAGGCCCCAGGCGGTCTCGATCCGGCCGACACCGACGCCCTTCGCGAGAACGATGTAGAGCGCAATGAGGAAGATGTCCGCCATCGCCAGCCGGCCAAGAAGGTGCAGGACCCGCAGGATGCGGGGAGAGGCGAGGCGGAACTGCACGAGCGCGAGGCCGATGGTCTTCAGGTAGGGCGCGAAGACGGCGAGAAAGGTGACGAGAAGCGCCAGCGCGACGTCCTTTTCCCACAGCGCCTGCAGCCCCGTCACGACCGAGATCTCGTCGAGATCGAAGAAGGGCAGAAGCCCGGCGCGCAAAAGCGGCGCGAACCAGGAAATGGGAAAGAGGACCAGCAGCAGGAGGTTGGCGACGCGCAGCATGGTCGGACTGTTACACCAGCCATAAGGGTTAACCAAGCGGTGCGATCAGTAGACGACCTTGCGTCTTCGCCGCCTAAGAAAGACGACCACGAAGAGCCAGATCCAGAAGCAGACCCAGGACAGGCTGAGCGCGAAGGCATGGATGCTGCCGAGCTCGGCCCCACCCGAACCAAGCGCGAAAGCCGCCATTCCAACGACCCCGAGATTGAAGGCCAGTGCGGCAGCGGAGAGTGCGGTCCCGGCGATCGGCCAGAGCCCCCGGCCGCCGCGGCGGCGCACATGTCCGGCCCGCCGGAAGCAGGCGCGCAGGCTCAGAATTGGCGGGATACAGAACAGGGCAATCAATACGTAGAGTGCGGGCAAGGCGCCCTGAGCCGAAGTCATGTGTTACCTCCAGCCCTCGTCCCATCTTAAGAAACGTAGGTTCTCAGGGGTGAAAAGTCAAATTTTTCCGTGGGGTTAGGCGGAGTGTCGCCGGTTCTCGTCGCGCTTAATCAGCGCACTGCCTCGATCGGCCCCTCGGCCCGGCCATGGATGAATTGCTGGACGTAAGGGTCTGGTGTCGTGTCCAGTTCCGAGATCGGACCGGTCCACTGTATGATCCCGTCGTGAAGCATCGCCACACGGTCGGCAATGGCCCGCACCGAGGTCATGTCGTGGGTAATCGTCATCGCCGTGGCGCCCATCTCGGTCACGATTTCGCGAATGAGCTCGTTGATGACGCCGGCCATGATGGGGTCGAGGCCGGTCGTCGGCTCGTCGAAGAAGATGATCTGGGGTTCCGCGGCGATGGCGCGGGCGAGACCGACGCGCTTCTGCATGCCGCCGGACAGCTCCGCCGGGTAGAGGTCGGCGGTCTCGGGCTTCAATCCGACACGCCGGAGCTTTTCGATCGCGACTTCGCGCGCCTCGGCCTTCGGCCGCTTCAGGGACCCGCGCAGGAGCCGGAAGGCGACATTCTGCCAGACCGGGAGCGAGTCAAAGAGAGCGCCGCCCTGGAAGAGCATGCCGAAATGGGCGAGGAAGGCGTCGCGCGCCTTCGTGTCGGCATCCTCGCCGTTCACGGTGATGCTGCCGCTGTCCGCGTGAACCAGGCCAAGGATGCATTTGAGAAGAACGGATTTTCCGGTGCCGGAACCGCCGATGATCACCATGCTCTCGCCGGTCGGAACTGCAAGGTTCACGCCGCGCAGGACGCGGTTCGAACCAAAGGCCTTATGGACGTCAGTCAGGGTGATCATGCCGAGAAGAAGACCTCCGTCAGCAGGTAGTTGGTGGCGAAGATCAGCACCGAAGCGGCAACGACTGCGGCCTTGGTCGCCCGGCCCACTCCTTGTGCGCCACGCGCTGAATTCATCCCGTAGTAACACCCCATCAGCGCGACGATGAAGCCGAACGCGGCGCCCTTCCAGAGACCCGAGACCACGTCCCAGGTTTCGAGAAACTCCCTCGTATTCTTGAGGTAGGCTGCCGGGTTGAATCCGAGACGGTTCACCCCCACCAGGTAGCCGCCGAAGATCCCGATGCTGTCGCCCACCGCGACGAGGACCGGCACCGCCAGCGTCGCGGCAAGCACGCGAGGCACGGTGAGGTATTTCATCGGGTGGGTGGAGAGCGTCACCAGCGCGTCGATCTGCTCCGTGACCTTCATCGTGCCGATCTCGGCGGCGATGGAGGAGGCGACGCGCGCGGCCACCATGAGGCCGCCGAGGACGGGGCCAAGCTCTCGCACCATGCCGATGGCGACGATCGACGGCACGACGGATTCCGCCGAAAACCGCGCCCCGCCGGCATAGATCTGCAGCGCCAAGGCGCCTCCGGTGAAAAGTGCGGTCATGCCGACGACGGGCAGGCTGAACCAGCCGATCTGCATCACTGCGATGAGGAATTCCTTCGGATAGAACGGCGGGCGGACCAGATGGCTGATCGTCTCGGCCGCGAAGATCGCGATCCGGCCGAGTGTCGACAGGCCCAGAAGAACGAGACGACCGACGGCCGCTATCGGGGCTAACAGGCTCATGCGGCCGATCCTTTGTAGTGCCGGGCATAGCGGGGGCCGAGCGCGGTCAGAATCTCGTAACCGATCGTCCCGGCCCCTTCGGCCAAGGCGTCGACGCCCTGTACCTGGCCGAGAATGTCGAGTGCCGCCGGCGGTTCAGGAAGGTCGGTGACGTCGACGCCCATAAGGTCCATGGAGACCCGGCCAACAAGCGGGCAGGGTTGGCCGCCTGCAAATACCCGAGCGCGCCCAGTCATGGCGCGGATCAGGCCGTCGGCATAGCCGGAACTGACGGTCGCGATGCGGGAGGGACGGGTAGCTGTCCAGCTGTTGCCATATCCCACGGTTTCGCGGGGCGCCACATCGCGGATCTGGATCACGGGCAGCGACAGGGTGACGACTGGCCTTGCCGAGGCGAAGGGTTGCCCACCGTAAAGGCCGATGCCGGGGCGGGTCAGGTCGAAATGGTAGTCCCGGCCAAGGAGAATGCCGCCCGTCGCCGCCAGCGACCGCGCGACACCGCTGCCGTCGGTCATCCGGCGGAAGGCGGCAAGTTGGGCTGCGTTCATCGGGTGGTCAGGCTCGTCCGCGCAGGCGAGATGCGACATCAGGAGGCGTGGTCCCTCGGCCAGAAGCGACGGGGCCAGCGCTTGCCAGTCGGCCTCTTCCATGCCGAGCCGGTTCATCCCGGTGTCGAGTTGGACGCCGAACGGGTGGCCCGGCAGTGCGTCGCGGTGACGCCGGACCTGTTCGGGGGAATTCAGGAGCGGCAGAAGCATCGCATCGCGGATCGCGTCGGCGTCGCCGGCCATGTGCCCCGAGAAGACGAAGACCTCGGGGCCCGGGCCAAGGGTCTTGCGAAGCTCTGCGCCTTCCTCCGCCTGCGCGACGAAGAACCGTCTCGCCCCGGCTTTTGCCAGCGCCGCGGCAATTCGCGCCGCGCCCAGGCCGTAGCTGTCGGCCTTGACGACCGCTCCCGCCTCGGCATCGCCCATCGCGACCAGCGACCGCCAGTTGGCGACGATCGCGTCGAGGTCGATGGTTAGGAGTGCCTGAGCCATGGCCGGACTATTGGCAGGCTCGCCGTGGCGTGGCAAGGGGCAAGCGCGCGAGGCCGCACGTGCTCAGGGCATGTCGAAGCGCTGCCGGTTCCGTTGCCACATCTTTTCGCCGACGAGACAGTCGTAGGGTGATTTCAACTGCGTGAGAACCAGCCGATCCGGCGTGATGCCGGCAATTTCGAGGACGAGTTTGCGCGTCACCGAGGCGGCAAAATCCTGCCATTCGGTCACCGGGATGACGAAGGCTCCGGGGCCGCCGATGACGCATTCGGCGTAGTAGTCGTCAAGATCGTCGAGCCGCCACAGCGCGCCCATGTCGTCGCGCGTCATCAGTGGCAGGCCGTTGATGACGATGCCGCGCGACAGAACCTCGTCGCGCACTCCGGTCACGAGACCGCCCTGATTGTTCGGCCCGTCCCCGGAGATGTCGATGACGCGCCGCAGCCCCTCGAAGGCGTTCTCGTCGAGCGAGGCCGCGCCATATCGCAGCGCGCCCGAGATCGACGTGCGGCTCTGGGTAAAGCTGAAATCGGCGAGCAGGACCTCTGCGAAGGCGTCGAGATCGTCGCGCCCCCTTATCAGCGTCCAGTCGTGCACGATCCGCTGGCGCGTCTCTCCGGCCCATTCGACATAGGCGAGCGCGATCTGCCCGGTCAGGGAACGACCAAGTGCGGCGGCGACGCTGTCGCTTCGCAGCGCCTCGGCATAGCCGCTCCGCTGCAGGTCCAGCTCAGCCCGCGACATGGAACGGGAGACATCGACGAGAAGCAGAAGCTCCACATCGACCTCTTCGGCGCGCGATGGCGCGGCAAGAAAGGCGAGAAGGGCGAGGACGAGGCGCATGGCAAAAGGTCGCAAGGCCGCGGCCGCCTGTCCAATCACAATCCGGCGTGGAAGATCAGAAGTCGCCGCCGCCCTGCTGCCAGGGTTTCACGAGGTTGCCGAAGCGGGTGAAACGGCCTTCGAAGCTGAGTTCCACCGAGCCGATCGGGCCGTGACGCTGCTTGCCGATGATCACCTCGGCCTTGCCGTGCACCTGCTCCATGACTTCCTGCCAGGCGGCCATCTTGTCGAGCTCGTGGTCGCCGGGCTTCTCGCGTTCCTTGTAGTACTCGTCGCGGTAGACGAACATCACGACGTCGGCGTCCTGCTCGATCGAGCCGGATTCACGAAGGTCGGAGAGTTGCGGCCGCTTGTCCTCGCGGCTTTCGACCTGACGGGACAGCTGCGACAGCGCCACGACCGGGATGTTCAGTTCCTTGGCGATGGCCTTGAGGCCCTGCGTGATCTCCGACACCTCGTTGACGCGGCTGTCCTTGGCGGAAGCGGGGCGGACCAGCTGGAGGTAGTCGACCATCAGCACGTCGAGCCCGTGGGTCCGCTTAAGTCGCCGCGCTCGGGCGGCAAGCTGGGAAATCGGCACGGCCGGGGTGTCGTCGATATACAGCGGGCAGGCTTCGAGCGCCTTCGCCGCCTCGACGAAACGGCGGAACTCGGCCTCCGTCATGTCGCCGCGGCGGATCTGTTCGGACGGCACTTCGGAGGCCTCGGAGAGAATCCGCGCCGCCAATTGTTCGGACGACATTTCGAGCGAGAAGAACCCCACCACTCCGCCATCCACGGCGCCTTCCGATCCGTCGGGACGCTTGCCGCGCTTGTAGGCCTTGGCGATGTTGAAGGCGATGTTCGTGGCAAGCGAGGTCTTGCCCATCGACGGACGCCCCGCGAGGATCAGTAGATCCGACGGATGGAGGCCGCCGAGCTTCTTGTCGAGATCGGTGAGCCCGGTCGAAATCCCGGCCAGACCGCCTTCGCGCTGATAGGCCGCGAGCGCGGATTGCACCGCTTCCGTCGTCGCCTTCAGGAACGACACGAAGCCCTTCTCGACGGTGCCCTGTTCGCCGAGCGTATAGAGCCTCTGTTCGGCCTCCGTGATCTGGTCCTTCGGGTCGTTGTCGACCTCGATGGTCTTGGCGCGGTCGGTGATCTCCTGCCCGAGCCGCATGAGTTCGCGGCGCACCGCCAGTTCATAGATCATCTGCGCATAGTCGCGCGCGGCGAAGGCGGAGATGGCGGCGCCGG
>JBNKFC010000561.1:0-2823 GCA_050289105.1 Paracoccaceae bacterium
GGCGCCGCCCCGATCGGCACACGAGAGAAGGAGTTCAGGTCGAGTCCGTGGGCCTCGCCGCGCTCCAGCAGCCGCGCCCCCGCAGCCGCGATCATGGCGGCATTGTCGGTGCAGAGCGCGAGCGGCGGCGCGATGAAGCGCAGGCCAGTTTGATCGCACACCTGTTCCAGCCGTGTCCGGATCGTGCCGTTCGCCGCAACGCCCCCCGCGACGGCGAGCGCGGGTTCTTCCGGCGCAAGGGCGAGATAGTCGTCGATCGCGCGCCGCGACTTCTCGGCCAGCACGTCGGCAACGGCGACCTGAAATCCGGCACAGAGATCGGCGCGGTCCTGGACCGTCAGCCCGCCCTTCTCGGCCACAACCTGATCCCGGGCGCGCAGGAGCGCGGTCTTGAGACCGGAAAACGACATGTCGCAACCCGGACGATCCAACAGCGGGCGGGGAAATGCGAACCGCTCGGCATCACCGGAGCGTGCGGCGGCTTCCACCTCAGGACCCCCGGGCTGGGGAAGATTGAGAAGCTTCGCCGTCTTGTCGAAGGCCTCGCCCGGCGCGTCGTCGATCGTGCCGCCAAGCCTGGCGAAACGGTCCGGCGCGTGCGCGATCAGGAACTGGCAATGCCCGCCGGAGACGAGGAGCATCAGATAAGGAAAGCGAAGCCCGTCGGTCAGGCGCGGTGTAAGCGCGTGGCCGGCAAGATGGTTCACGCCGATCAGCGGAAGGCCGGTCGCAGCAGATAGCCCTTTGGCGCACATGACGCCGGCCAGTACTCCGCCGATCAGGCCCGGCCCGGCGGTCACCGCAATAGCGTCGAGGTCCGAAAGGCCAACTCCCGCCCGTTCCAGCGCAGTTTCGACGCAATGATCTATCTTCTCGGCATGAGCACGGGCGGCGATCTCGGGGACCACCCCGCCAAAGGCGGCATGAAGCTCGGCCTGCCCTGCGACGACCGAGGACAGAATCCTGCCATCGCCATCCGACAGGCGGACGACGGAAGCGGCCGTGTCGTCGCAGCTGCTTTCCAAACCGAGGATGGTGATGGCGTCGGTCATGTTCCGGCCGATTGCACAAGGGTTCTCAGGCAGGTAACACCGGTAAGGACGTCAGACAATCCCGAGGAACCTGTGGCACAGGCGCGACCGACGCTGCTGCTGACCCGAACCGAAGCGCAGTCCAAGCGTTTCGCGGCGGAATTTCGGGCGCGGTTCGGCGCTGACTTTCCGATCGTTCTGTCACCCTTGATGACGATCGTTCAGCTGTCACCTCACTTGCCTGAAGGCGAGTGGCCCGACGTGATCTTCACTTCCGAAAACACGGTCCGCGCCCTCCTTCCCCTCTTGCCAGACAGATCGGCCACGGCGTGGTGCGTCGGCGCGCGCACCGAAAGGGCGGCGGCCGAAGCGGGGTTTGCGACCCGCACCGGACCGGGCGACGCGTCGGGTCTCTGCCGGGCGATCATCGCCGATGGGCATGTAACCAGTATCCTCTACCCCCGCCCGGTCTACGCAGCAGGAGCGGTCGCGGAGACGCTGATTTCGGCTGGGATAGAGACGAAATCCATCGTCGTCTACGACCAACAAGAATGCGCACCCTCGCGAGAGGCACTGATCTTGATCGCGGGTCCGGAGCCGGTCCTGCTACCACTCTTTTCACCGCGCTCGGCGAAGCTGGCGGCGGCGGCCTTCGCGAAGGCTACAGCGCCGATCTGGATCGCCGCGATCAGTGACTCAGCTGCATCGGCCGGCGCGTCGCTTCCAGCGAGCAAGCGGATCGTCGCTTCGCGGCCGGACGCCGAGGCGATGCTCGACGCGCTGGGTGAGCTTATTGCCGCAGCTAAGGTGGGTTGAGGGATGCGGCAGGCCCGCCTAGATTGATCAAAGGCGCGGCGTCCGGATCTGTCCCGGCAATGACGCAAGGGGGAATGCCCGTGGCAAGAGCGCGGAAAGACAAGTCGGATGAAGGCGCGGCTGCCACCGCGACCGATCCGTCGACGCCCGATACGGTGGAAACCGGCGAAGCCGTTTCCGGCGAGGCGACGGATCAATCAGTCGACACAGTCCCCGAACCTGCCGAGACCGTCGTATTGGAAGAACCATCTGTGCGGGACGCCGAGACGCCTTCTGAATCGTCGTCCAATCCCAAGGTTCCTGCGCCGCAAAGCCGACGGAAGGGAGGCTTCCTTGGTATGGTCCTCGGCGGCGCCGTCGCCGCGGGGATCGGCTTTGCGGCTGCAACCTATCTGCTGCCCCGCTTCTGGACCCCGGTGCAGCCGACGGAAGAGATCGCGGCCCTCAATGCCGAACTCACGGCGCAATCCGCCAAGATCGCCGGTCTCGATACGGATGTGAGCAAGCTGAAGTCCGACACGACGGCGCAGGATGCCGCCGCGCGCCAGACCGAACTGGCCGATTCCCTCTCCTCCGAGATCGAGGCGCTGCGCCAGTCGATCGCCGCGCTTAACGCCCGCCAGACCGAAGCGGCGAAGGGGCTCGATGCGCTCGACGCCCGTATTGCAGCGATCGAGAAGCGCCCGGTCGAAGGCGGTGCCGCTTCGGCGACCGCACTCGAGGCCTTCGGTCGGGAAATGGCGGATCTCAGGGCAGAGATCGAAGCGCAGCGGACAGCCGCGGCGCAGGCCCAGGAGGACATTGCGGCCACCGCAGCGAAGGCCACCGACCGGATCACGGCGGCCGAGGCCGAGGCAAGTCGGCTCCGCGATGAGGCCGAGGCGGTCGCCAGGCAAGGCGCTGCCCGTGCCGCCCTCAGCCGCATTCGGGCGGCGCTCGAATCCGGTGGTGCCCTCGAAAGTGCGCTGGGCGAACT
>JBNKFC010000562.1:0-5852 GCA_050289105.1 Paracoccaceae bacterium
GGGTGGTGACCCCTTTCCCGGTTAATTCCGGGCGACGCGCACGATCTCTGTGGTGCCGAGGGCGTTAATGCGGTTTATGAGCGCGAGGCGGATATGGATTTCGGAGGTCTGTCGCTCGGGGTCGCGTGCGGCGATACGCTCTCCGAAGGCCTCGAGGTATCGCATCTTCGCCTCGATGCGGCTGCGGATGTGGTAACTGGTCCCTAGCTTCCAGAACGCTCGGCCATAGTGCCGGATGGCCCGTAGGGTTTCTTTTCTGGAGATAGCGGCTGAGCAGTCTTCCTTCCACGACCGACCATTCATGCGGATCGGGATGATCTGGACTGCATCGCGCGCGAGAACGGCCGGTGAAAGCCGCAATCGGACATGCCGCTCAGCCCGGCCATCGCGGCGACGGGGCCGTGCTCTTCGACGCGCTGGCCGAGAACCCGGGACGCTCCTCAGCCGCGCTGGCCGACCGTGCGGGCGTGACCGAGCGCTACCTGCGTGAATGGCTGGGCGTGATGGTGACCTCGGGCGTCGTCAACTATGACGCTGGGGGCCGGAGCTACACCCTGCCGCCGGAGCATGCTGCCGTCCTGACCCGCGCGGCGAGCCGCGACGACATGGCCGTCACCACGCAATTCATCCAGCTCGCCGCGTCGGTCGAGGATCACCTGCTCGACCGGTTCCAGAGCCGCGGTGGCCCCTGCTACCGCGAATTCGGCCGGTTCCACGAGGTCATGGCCGAAGACAGCGCACAGCTGGTCGTCGCCAACCTGACCGAAGCGATCCTTCCGGTCGTGCCGGGGCTGGTCGAGCGGCTGGGGAGCGGAAGCACGCGCCGAGGGGTTGAAAAATCTTCGCTTCCGGGCCTGCGATCTCTCCTTCGTGCCATCGCTCGGTCAGTTCGACGTGGTGACGGCCTTCGACGCAGTGCACGACCAGAAGGACCCGCAGGGCTTCCTGGCGCTGATCCGCCGGTCGCTCCGGCCCGGCGGCGTGTTCCTGATGCAGGACATCGGCGGCTCGCGCGACCTGGAGAAGAACATCGGCAACCCCTTTGCGCCGCTGCTCTACACGATCTCCAGCATGCACTGCACGCCGATCTCAATCGGTCAGGGCGGCCCGGGCCCGGGCACGACGTTGGGCGTCGAGACCGCCGAGGAATATCTGGCGGCGGCCGGCTTCGCCCCGGTCGAAACCCATCGCCTGCCGCACGATCCGATCAACGCCTACTTCGTCGCCCGCGCCTGAGCGGGCCGCAAACAAAAAAAGACTGATCCCATGACACTGACGTCATCAATCCCCTGCACGGGTCGGCGCTGGCCCGTTCCACTCATCCGCATCCTGCTGGGTCTGTTGGCCCAGGCGCGCGAGCGGCGCCGCATCCGCAAGGAGATGGCCGAACTGGCCCAGCTCCCCGAACACCTGATCCGCGACATGGGGCTGGAGGACCTCGTCCCCCTGCAACGCGATCCAGAGCCACTGGCCCTAGACGCCGAAAGGAGAAGACATGCAACCGATACATGCTGGCAGCACGCTGGTCATCGGAGCGGGGCTTTCGGGCCTCACCAGCGTGCGGGCGCGCGAAGCGATCGCAGAGCATCACCGCGAAGCAGATGATTTCCAGGCACCTCCTGAACCACTTGAAGGGGCCAGGCTGGATTCCCGCAGATGCTCCACGCCCCCCCGCCCCGCCCTCAAGCCAAGGTGCCATGACAGGACCAGCTGCATCGTTTTCGAAACCCCGGCGGCTGTCCCGCGACCGCTATGTCCGACTGCGCACCCCGCGATCCGCCGGCGGCGACATTCCGCCCGGCCGGAAAGGCCGCATCGGCGCTGTCCCGCTTCACGGACTACTTCCGCACCGGCAGGTGCTTGGCCACCTCCACGAACGACCGCACCTGGACATCGCGGTTCGTGCGCTTCCAGACCAGAACGGTACGGCTGGTGAAGGCTTCGTGACGAATCAGCCGAACCTCCACGTTGCGACCGAGAAAGCCGATCAGGCTCTCGGGATAAATCGTGATGCCAAGACCTGCCGACACCAGTCCGATCAGCGCGAGCGTGTTCGAGGCTTCGAGCGACACGCGCACGGGGATACCTTCACTGCTGAACATGTCGTTGAGCCGCCAGCGAAACTCTCCCCATTCACGCATGTCTCCAAGGATCAGGTCCTCGTTCGCCAGATCGTGCGGATCGACTGCCGGCTTCCGAACGAACCGGTGGTTCTTGGGGGTGACGACGTAGAGGGGGTCAACAGCGAGCGTGATGGTGTGATACTCGCTGTGGTCGAAGGGCCCGATCATATAGCCGACGTCGATCTCGTCATTCGCGAGAGCCAGCTTCTGACCCTGGGTCCGGATGTATTGAAGCGCGACGTCAATATGCGGGTGAACCTGACGGAACCGCGCAACGGCGAGCGGCATCAGTTCGGTCGCGGCGAATGCCATATAGGCGATGCGCAGGAGGCCAGTTTTGCCATCCGCGATGCGACGGGCGCCCTCTACCGACTGTTCGTATCGGGCAACCAGGTGGGCGTTGTCCTGATAAAAGGACTGACCGGCCCTGGTGAGCGTGACTTCGCGGGTCGTGCGCTCCAGCAACTTGAACCCGAGGCCCTCCTCCAGTTTCTGGATGCGACGTGTGAGCGCTGACTGGTCGAGATTCATCCGCTCAGCACTGCGCCTGAAGTTGAGTTCTTCGGCGACGATCAGGAAGGACTGCACCAGGTCGAGTCCGGCTGCCTGCTGCATGACTTGTCCTCCATATCCGCGATTCTCGTTTGATGCATATCATGCATCAATAAGTGTAGAACCGTCCATTCCGTTGGCTGGGGACCAGAAGGAATATGCGTTTCGTGCGGTGTCACACCTCGCTCCCGTGACGACCGCCGAAGCTCGAACCAATCCGGCCCGATGTTCCGGGTTCCGGGACAGACAGGAGAACAGAATGGGCGAAGTTGATACGAAGGAACTGGACCGCCTGCTGCAGCAGGCCTTCGACACGGCATCAGAGCTTTACCGGCAGCGCGGGTTCCAGCGCCGCGTCGGCTTCGGCAAGCGCCCCGCGCTGGTGAGCGTCGACCTTGCCAATGCGTGGACCAGGCCGGGCAATCCCTTCACCTGTGATCAGGAGAAGATGGACAACGAAATCATCCCCGGCATGCAGAAGCTTCTGAAGGCCTTCCGCGCCCAGAAGCTGCCGGTCGTTCACGTGACCACGGCTTACGAGATCACCGACCGCAATGCGGCCTTTACCGACATGGGGCTCTGGCACAACAAGATCCCGGTGGATGTCGTCAACCTGAAGGACAAGGAACTCTGGGCCATCGACAGCCGTATCGCGCCGGTCGAGGGCGAATACACGCTTCTGAAGAAGCGCGCCTCGTCCTTCCACGGCACCGAGTTGGCCGGCATCTTGCGCGCCAACAACGTCGACACGATCCTCGTCACCGGCGTGACGGCCTGCGCTTGCGTGCGCCAGACGATCTGCGACGGCATCGCCGACGGCTTCCGCACCATCGCGGTAAAAGAGGCGATCGGCGACAGGGTGCCCGGCGCCGTCGCGTGGAACCTGTTCGACATCGACGCCAAGTTCGGCGACGTCCACACGGTTGATGAATGCGTGGCCTACATCGACGGCCTTGCCGGTACGCGCGTCGCGGCCGAATAAAACCTCGACCCTTCCGCCGGCACGGGAGGTGCCGGCGGCCCCCCCCCCACAAAAAAAGCGATACAAGGGAGTAAGACCGATGTTCAAATCTCTTCTGTGCGGCACTGCCGTCACAGCTTTCGTCGGCGGCGCGGCTCTCGCCGAGATTCCAGGCCACGCCTTCAAGGTCGTCGGCACATGGGGCAATCTCGCCTCGTGGCAAGATCTGGAGCAACCTTTCTGGGCGGACAAGCTGCCGGCGGCATCCGGCGGCAAGCTCACCGGCGAAGCGATACCGATCACCGAGGCGGGCCTCAAGGGCAACGAGGTGATGCGGTTGCTCAATCTCGGCGTCTTCGAAGTGGCGCATGGCCTTGGCAGCTATGTCGCGGCGGAAAATCCGGCCATCGAAGGTGTGGATTTGTCGTCCATCGCGCCCGACTTCGCGACAATGCGCGCCATCACCGATGCCTATCGTGACACGATGGACAAGAGCTTCCGCGAAACCTACGGCGCCACGATCCTGTCGCTGCATCCCTGGCCGGCCTCGATGATCTACTGCACGCAGCCGATCGCGAGCCTCGATGACCTCAAGGGCCGCAAGGTGCGCGTCCATTCCGCGACGCTCGGCGACTTCGTTGAGGGTGCTGGCGGCGTGACCGTGACCCTTCCCTTCGCCGAGGTCGTTCCTGCGCTTGAAAAAGGCGTTGCGGACTGCGCAATCACCGATCCGGTCTCGGCCTACAATGCCAAGTGGTACGAGGTCATCAACTACGTCTTCCCGCTGCGTGTCGGCTACTCGATCACCTTCTCGGCGATCAACACCCAGCTCTGGGACGGGCTCGACGACGAGACGCGCGCGACGATGACGGCGGCTTTCAACCAGCTGGAGGACGACGGCTGGGCCAATGCCGAGGCGAAGGAAGCGCTTGGCGTGGCCTGCCTGACCGGCGGCGAGTGCCCGCTGGGAGAGGCCGGTCACGCGACGCTGGTAGAGCCGGCCGACTCGGATGTAGCGGCGCGGCAGAAGATCCTCGACGAGTTCGTCCTGCCGCGCTGGCGCGCCCGCTGCGGCGACGACTGTGCCGCAAACTGGAATGCGACGGCCGGCGCCGCAGGGCAGCTCGCCATTCCGATGAACTGATCGCTTCGCGCGGGCGCCGTCTCAACCGGCGCCCGCCGTCTTTGGGGAGGAAGCAATGTTCGACAAGGCGCTCGCGGTGGCCTTCCGCCTTTCTCAGATCGCGGCCTGGATCGGCGGGTCGATGATACTTTTCGCAGCTTTCATGGTCAGCGCCGATGTCCTGAGCCGCCGCCTGTTCGGCGTGACGATGGGCGGATCGGACGAGATCTCGGGATATTTCTTCGCCATCTCGACCGCGCTGGCGATGCCCTATGCGCTGCTGCTGAGGGCGAACGTCCGGATCGACGCGGTCTACATGTTCCTGCCGCAGGGACTGCGCACCTTTCTCGACATCGTCAGCGTGTCGCTGCTCGCGCTCTTCGCTGGCATTGTGACCTGGCGTGCGGCGCTGACGCTGCAGGTCACATGGGCGAACGACGCCCATTCGATAACGCCGCTCCAGACGCCGCTCATCGTGCCGCAATCGCTCTGGTTCGCCGGCTGGGTCCTGTTCTGCCTCTGTCTCGCCCTGGTGCTCTACGGCCTGATCGGCGCGGCGCTGCGGGGAGATTCCGCGACGGCCAACCGGCTGGGCGGCGCGCTGTCGCTCGACGAGGAGATCAAGGAAGAAACCGTCGGCCTGGAGCTGCACGCCCAGGCAGCGAAGGAGGCCTGACATGCTCGGTTCCGCAACCACCCTTCTCTTCGGCCTCATCGCGATCAGCGTCCCGATTGCGGCAGTGCTCGGCATCCTTGCGCTGGTCCTCGCGGATGTCTATTCGCCGATGCCGCTCTACCGCGCGCTTGGCGACATCTACTGGACGAACAGCATTGACTTCATTCTAGTCGCTGTGCCGCTCTTCATCCTGATGGGCGAGATCCTCCTGCGCGCCGGGATCGCGGAACGGATGTATCGCGCCCTGTCGCACTGGCTGTCCTGGCTTCCGGGCGGACTGATGCATTCCAACATCGGCGCCTGCACGCTTTTCGCCGCTACTTCGGGGTCGTCCATTGCCACCGCCGCGACGGTGGGCACGGTGGCAATGCCGCAGGCGCGGAAGGAGGCCTACAACGAGCGGTTGTTCATGGGAAC
>JBNKFC010000563.1:0-1777 GCA_050289105.1 Paracoccaceae bacterium
TTGTCGGCGAGCTTCTCAATCAGCGCGAAGTCGGCCTGGCTGCCGACGCCGCGGCCGCCCGAGACGACAATGCCGGCCGCCGTCAGCTCCGGACGATCGCTCGCGGCGACCTTGTCCTCGAGCCATTCCGACAGGCCCGGATTGGCCGCCGCTCCGATCGTCTCGACCGGCGCCGAGCCGCCCATGGCGGCCGGGTCGAAGGTCGAGGTGCGGATCGACACGACCTTCACCTTGTCCGACGACTTCACCGTCTGGATCGCGTTGCCGGCATAGATCGGGCGTTCGAAGGTTTCGCCGTCGACGACGCCGGAGACGTCCGAGATCACCATCACGTCGAGAAGCGCGGCCACGCGCGGCAGCACGTTCTTGGCATCCGTCGTCGCAGGGGCGACTATGTGGCTGTAATCGCCGGCGAGGCCCACGATCAGCGCCGCCGTCGGCTCCGCAAGCCGGTGGCCGAGCGAGGGATCCTCGGCGCAGAGCACCTTCTTCACGCCGGCGATCTTCGCCGCGTCGGCCGCCGCCGCGCTGGCCGAGGCGCCGGCGCAGAGGACGGTCACGTCGCCCATCTTCGCCGCCGCGGTCACCGCTTTCGCCGTCGCATCGACCGAGAGATGTCCGTCGGTCACTTCACCCAGAAGAAGAACAGCCATCAGATCACCCCCGCTTCGTCCTTGAGTTTCGCGATCAGCTCGTCAACCGAACCGACCTTCACGCCCGCCTTGCGGCCCGCCGGTTCGGCGGTCTTCACGACCGTCAGGCGCGGGGTGACATCGACGCCGTAATCGGCGGCGGTCTTTTCATCGAGCGGCTTCTTCTTCGCCTTCATGATGTTCGGAAGGGACGCATAGCGCGGCTCGTTCAGGCGCAGGTCCACGGTTACGATCGCCGGCATCTTCACCTTGATCGTCTGCAGACCGCCATCGACCTCGCGCGTCACCGTGGCGCTGTCGCCATCGACGCTGAGTTCCGAGATGAACGTCGCCTGCGACCAGCCGAGAAGGGCGGAAAGCATCTGGCCCGTCGCGTTCATGTCGTTGTCGATCGCCTGCTTGCCGCAGATCACCAGCCCCGGCTTCTCTTCGTCGACCACTGCCTTGAGCAGCTTCGCCACCGCCAAGGGCTCGATGTCGGTATGCACGTCCGAGGCCGCCTCGATCAGGATCGCGCGGTCCGCGCCCATGGCCAGCGCCGTCCGCAGCGTTTCCTGCGCTTGCTTCACGCCGATCGACACCACGACGATTTCCTCGACCGTGCCCTTTTCCTTCAGCCGGATCGCCTCTTCCACCGCGATCTCGTCGAAGGGGTTCATCGACATCTTGACGTTGGCGAGATCGACCCCCGTGCCGTCCGCCTTCACGCGAACCTTCACGTTGTAATCGATCACCCGCTTCACAGGCACCAATACCTTCATGGCTGGCAATCTCCCTTAACCGGACGCCGCCCCCGAAGGGCCGGCAGATAAGCTCTCGACCCGTCCCTTAGCGGTTCTGCGTCTGCGAAAACAGTGAAAAATCGACGCGCGCTGTCACATCGACGCCACGTTTGCGACTGTTAGCGCCGTTCAGCGATTGGCGCCCGGAACCCAGAGCACATCGGCGCGGCCATCGTCGTTGGCGATGCGGGCGGCGACGAAGAACCAATCGCTGAGACGGTTGAGATATTTCAGCGCCGCCGGGTTGACGGACTCGGTCTCAGAAAGCTCCACGACCAGCCGCTCGGCGCGGCGCGAAACAGTGCGGGCGAGGTGCAGGTGGGCGGCAAGGGCTGAGCCGCC
>JBNKFC010000564.1:0-3135 GCA_050289105.1 Paracoccaceae bacterium
CCGACTTGCCCGAGCCGCTTTCACCGACGACGCCCAGAAGCTCGCCCGGTTTAAGGTCGAAACTGACAGAATTGACGGCGTGAACCTCGCCGCCGCGAGTCCTGAAAACCGTCTTCAGGCCCTTGACGTCAAGGACGGGCATGGCCCCATCGGGCATATAACGCTCCCAGTCGGTTTTCTTGTCTTTTGTTTTGTCCGGTCTGGCGCCGGATGTTGGAACCAGAGTGTTAGCCATTTTCCGGCATCCGGCAACACCGAATTCTGCTACGTTCCCGTAGGTTATTTCATGCAAATCGTCGGCGAATTCCGGCAGATCGCCGCCCCTTGACCGGAACCGGCCGGACAGTCAGGGTCGCGCTGAGATGCGGACGGGGGCAGGAATGAGCGGAGCAGGCGAAGCAAGGCGAATCCTGGAAAGGCTCGTCGCCTTTCCGACGGTGAGCCGGGACAGCAATCTCGCGCTGATCGACTGGGTCGAGGACTATCTCGCCGGCTACGGCGTGACGGCGCACCGGGTCTACAATGCCGAAGGGACGAAGGCCAATCTCTGGGCATCGGTCGGGCCCGAGGTGGCCGGCGGCGTGATCCTCTCGGGTCATACAGATGTGGTGCCGGTCGACGGGCAGAACTGGTCGAGCGATCCCTGGACGGTGACGGAACGGGACGGCCGGCTCTACGGGCGCGGCACCTGCGACATGAAGGGTTTTGACGCGCTGGCGCTGGCCGCCGTGCCGCTGGCGCTGGCGGCGCGTGTGAAGCGGCCGCTGCAGATCGCGCTCTCCATCGACGAAGAGGTGGGTTGCGCGGGCTGCATCCCGATGGTGGACGAGATCGCGCGTCTGGCGCCGAAAGCGGCGGCGGTGATCGTGGGCGAGCCGTCGCGGATGCGCGTCGTCACCGGACACAAGGGCGGGATCGGCTACGACACGCGGCTGAAGGGCTTTCCGGTCCATTCCTCGATGATGCATGAGGGCGTCAACGCGATCATGGAAGCGGCGAAGCTGATCGAATGGGCGAATGCGCGCAATGCGGAGAACCGGGCAAAACCGCCCGGACCGCTTGCGGCGGTCTTTGACCCACCCTGGACGACGGTCCATGTCGGCCAGATCGAGGGCGGCACGGCACACAACATCACCGCCGAACATTGCCGCATGGGTCTCGATTTCCGGGTCGTACCCGGCGAGGACGGCGAGGCCTGGGCCGCGGCCTACGAAGCGGTGGTGGCCGAGGTCGAAGCCGGCATGAAGGCGGTGCGGCCCGAAGCCGGGATCGCGCTCACCCGCCAGTTCGACGTGCCGCCGCTGGTGCCCGAGGCGGAGGGGGAGGCCGAACGGCTGGCCCGCGCCCTGACCGGCGACAACGGCACCCATGTCGTCAGCTACGGCACCGAGGCGGGGCATTTCCAGAAGGCGGGTTTTTCGACCGTGGTTTGCGGGCCGGGCGACATCGCCCAGGCGCATCAGGCGGACGAGTTCATCGAACTGTCCGAGTTCGAAGCGGGATGGCGGTTCATGACGGATCTCGTGGCGGAGCTTGCGCGATGACGTTTCCGATTTCCGAGGCGACGCCGGTTCGCTTCGCTGGCCCGTTGCCGGACGCGGCCGATGTCGTGGTGATCGGCGGCGGCGTCATCGCGGTGATGACGGCATGGTTCCTTGCCCGGCGCGGCATCAAGGTCGTGCTCTGTGAAAAGGGCCGCATCGCCGGCGAGCAGTCGAGCCGCAACTGGGGTTGGGTCCGCCAGCAG
The DNA here is from genome assembly GCA_050289105.1 of Paracoccaceae bacterium. GTDB lineage: Bacteria > Pseudomonadota > Alphaproteobacteria > Rhodobacterales > Rhodobacteraceae > Albidovulum. Next base: position 1,748 of record JBNKFC010000564.1, read on the forward strand.
GGCCGCGATCCGGCGGAACTGCCGATCATGATCGAATCGCTCTCGATCTGGAAAGGGTTGGAGGCCGAGGCGGAGGCCGATCTCGGCTTCCGCCAGACCGGCGTTCTCTATGCCGCCAACGGGACGAAGGACATGGCAGAGTTCGAGGCCTGGATGGCGCATGCGCGTGCGCACGGGCTCGACACAAGGCTTCTCGGCCGCGCCGAGATCGCGGCGCTTCTGCCCAACTCGGCGGGCTGGGTCGGCGGCATCTGGACCGCGTCGGACGCGCGGGCGGAACCCTGGATCGCGGTGCCGCGCCTGGCGGAAGCGGCCGCACGCAAGGGTGTGACCATCGTCGAGAATTGCGCGGTGCGCGCGCTCGACCTCGCGGGTGGGCGGATTGCGGGCGTGGTGACTGAGAGGGGCCGGATCAGGGCCGACCGGGTCGTTCTTGCCGGCGGGGCGTGGTCGTCGCTGCTGGCACGGGCGCATGGCGTTGTCATGCCGCAGCTTTCGGTCCGCGCAACGGTCGCGGCGACGGCGCCGATGGCGGAGGTCTTTTCCGGCGCAGCGGCAGACAACCACTTCGCGATCCGGAGACGTGCCGACGGGGGCTATACGCTCGCGCCCGGTCACTTCCACGAATTCTTCATCGGGCCGGATGCGTTCCGCCATCTGCGCGCCTTCTGGCCGCAGATCAGAAAGGACATTTCCGGCACCCGCTTCCTGCCGACCGCGCCGAAGCATTATCCGGACGCCTGGACTACGCCACGGCGCTGGTCGGCGGATGGTCAGAGCCCGTTCGAGCGGACGCGCATCCTCAACCCCGCGCCTAACCGCGCCGAGATCGGACGCCTGCGCGACCGGTTCGCGGCGGCGTTCCCGCCCCTCGGACGGCCGGAGGTTGCCACCGCATGGGCGGGGATGATCGACACGATGCCGGACGTGGTGCCGGTAATCGACCATGCTAACGCGCTGCCCGGCCTCACCATCGCGACCGGCATGTCGGGCCATGGTTTCGGCATCGGCCCCGGCATCGGCCGCGTCGTCGCCGACCTGGTGGACGGGCGGGCGCCGGGCCACGACCTTTCGCGGTTCCGGTTGGGGCGGTTCAGCGACGGCAGCAGCATCGCGCCGGGGCCGGCGCTTTAGGGCAACGGGTGGTTGCGTTTCGGAAGCTCTCTGGCCAGTCATGTCGGGATGCCTGAAGCCGTTTCCCAGGTTCGAACCGCATGCGGAGGGGCGCGCCCGAGCCTGGGTGGGCGCGTCGAGCAGGCTGATCGGGGCGCTTTATGGTGCCACACTCCTCCCCGGGTTTTCAGGAGATTGACCTTGCAATGCGCCCTGCCGTGAGGAGGGTCGGGCGCACCCCGGGCTGGTCGCCCGGGCTAGGAAGGGTGGAGAGC
>JBNKFC010000565.1:0-10171 GCA_050289105.1 Paracoccaceae bacterium
GGTGCTGCCGCAAAGCCGCCTTCCCGTTCGAGACACGGCTGTCCGAGACGGCGCTGTCGAGATAGTCCCAGATCGCCTTGGTGAACTCGCTCTGATTGCGGTCCTTCTCGATCACGTAAGTGTTGTAATCGATGCCCCGGAACGCACGATCGAACGTGGCCGCGCTGATTCCCTGCGCCAGCGCACGGCCGCGAAACCCGTCGATCCAGCGGTTGAAGCCGAGATTGGCCGAAGCCGGGATAAGCTCTTCGGGTCCGCTCATGATCCTGCCCTGATTGTCCGGGGATGACGGCGCGATCCCCGCCCCAGCCGCCATCGCGGGAAGGAGCGTCGAAACCACGGCGATGAGTGCTGAAACGTGCATGTCTTGCCTGCCTGTCATTCTTCTTTGCACGAAGTCTAGCGCGATGGACCGAAGCCGAAAAGCACCCTCTCCCTGCACGGGCACGCTTCCGCTTCACCGCCGACGGCGTTCGACCTTGCGGCGGGTCTTCCCGGCTTTCGCCTTCGCGACGCCCGGCCGCCGCGCGAAGGATTTGCCACGCCGCGCCGAGGCTCCGGCCGGAACATCGCGCCCCTCGATGTCCAGAAGCTCCAGCATCAGCCCGCCCGTAACCGGCACAGCCTCCGCGAGCCGCACGGTCACTCTCTGGCCGATGCCGATGGTGAGGCCGGTATCGGCCCCCATCAGCGTCTGGGCGTGCGGGTCGTAGTGGAAGAACTCGCGTCCGACCGAGCGGATCGGGATCAGGCCGTCGGCGCCGGTCTCATCCAGCTTCACGAAAAGGCCGAACCGGGTCACGCCGCTGATGCGGCCCGCAAACTCGCTTCCCACCCGGTCGGAGAGATAGGCGGCGAGGTAACGGTCGGTCGTGTCACGCTCGGCCGCCATCGACCGGCGTTCGGTATCGGAGATGTGCTGGGCCGTCTCCTCCAGCATGTCGATATCCTGCGGGGACAGGCCATCCTGCCCCCAGCCGTGACCGAGGATCAGCGCCCGGTGGACGATAAGGTCCGAATACCGCCGGATCGGCGAAGTGAAGTGCGCGTAGCTTTTCAGCGCGAGACCGAAATGGCCGAAATTCTCCGGCGTGTAATAGGCCTGGGTCATCGAGCGGAGCGTGGTGATGTTGAGAAGCTCGTCGAAATCCGTGCCCTCGGCCTGCGCCAGAAGCCGGTTCAGATGCTCGGTCCGCAACACCTGCCCCTTGGCCAGCGTAAAGCCGGATGCCACCGCAACCTCGCGCAAAGCGTCGAGCTTTTCGGGCGACGGCTCCTCGTGAACCCGAAAGAGAAGCGGGCGGCGAAGCCGGATCAGTTCTTCGGCCGCCGCAACATTGGCGAGGATCATGAATTCCTCGATCAGCCGGTGCGCATCCAGCCGCTCACGGAAGGCGACGGATTGCACCCGCCCGTCCTCGGTCAGCTCGATCTTGCGTTCCGGCAGGTCAAGGTCGAGCGGCTGGCGCATCGCGCGCGCCGTCTTCGTGGCCTCGTAGGCCGCGTAGAGGGGCGCGATGACCTCATCCAGAAGCTCGGCGCAGCGCTCGTTCGGGCGACCATCCTGCGCCTCCTGCACCTCGGCGTAGTTGAGGCTGGCAACGGACTTGATCATCGCCCGCGTGAACCGGTGGGAAACCTTGCGGCCTTTCGCGTCGAGCTTCATCCAGACCGCGAGAACCGCCCGCGCCACCCCTTCGTGCAAGGAGCAGAGATCACCCGACAACCGGTCCGGCAGCATCGGCACGACGCGGTCGGGGAAATAGGTGGAATTGCCCCGGTGCCGCGCCTCGCGGTCAAGGGCGGAACCCGGCGTGACGTAATGCGCGACATCGGCGATGGCGACCCAGACGATGTGTCCGCCTTCGTTCTTTGGATCTTCGTCGGGATGGGCATAACAGGCATCGTCGTGGTCGCGGGCGTCGGCAGGGTCGATGGTGATGAAGGGCAGATGCCGCAAATCCTCGCGGTCGCCGAGGGGGGCCGGCTTCATGCGGTCGGCTTCCTCGATCACCGCATCGGGGAAGTCGTCGGGGATACCGTGCTGATGGATCGCGATCAGCGATACCGCCTTCGGCGCCGAAGGATCGCCGAGCCGTTCGATGATGCGCGCCTTCGGCAAGCCCATCCGGCCCTTCGGCCCGGCGAGTTCCGCCTCGACCAGTTCGCCGTCTTTCGCGCCCTGCGTGGCATCGGCGCCAACCGTCCATTCCTTGTCCGAGCCCTTGTCGATCGGAACGATCCGCCCGCCCTCGGTCTGCTTGCGGAAGATGCCGAGGATCTTGTGCGGGTTGGTGCCGATCTTGCGGATCAGACGCGCCTCGTACTGATAGTCCTCTCCCTTCACCTCGTTGACGCGGGCGAGGATGCGATCGCCTTCCGCCACCGGCGCATCGGCCTTGCGCGGTTGGAAAAGAACGCGCGGTTCCGGCGCCTCGCCCTGCCATTCCATCGGCCGCGCGAACTGGTCGCCGTTGCGGTCGGGCGGCAGGATCGTGAGGATCGTGACCGGCGGTAGCTTCTCGGGATCGCGATAGGTCTTGCGGCGGCGCTCCAGCGTGCCCTCGTCCTCGAGCTCCTTCAGGAGACGCTTCAGCTCGATCCGGTCGGCGCCCTTGATGCCAAATGCCTTCGCGATATCGCGCTTGGCCGAGAGGCCGGGATTGTCGGCGATCCAGTCGAGGATTTCGGATTTGGAGGGGATGCGGGCCATGCCGCTGGCTACCACGCCCGCGCGGCGACGTCATGTGGAAATGGCGGGTGCGGTGCAGGCGGAGGGGGACGGCCGCAGGTATTTGAACCACAGTGAAAGGGGATGGCCTTTACTGCGGATCTGACCGTCCCGGCCGGGGCGTGCGTCAGCCGAAATAGTCGCGCAGGATCCGGTCGTAGATCGCCTTGAGCTGGACGATCTGAGCGACCTCCACCCTCTCGTCGACCTGATGCATGGTCTTGCCGACCAGTCCGAACTCGACCACCGGGCATTGATCCTTGACGAAGCGCGCGTCCGAGGTGCCGCCCGAGGTGGAGAGCGCCGGGTCGAGGCCGGTTTCCGCCTTGACCGAACCCGCAACCAGACGGACGAACTCGCCGGGCGGGGTGAGAAAGCTTTCGCCCGAGACCTGGATGTCGAGCGCGAAGGTCACGCCTGTCTCGGCCTCGACCCTCGCAGCCTCGGCCCGGAGCCAGTCCGCAAGGCTGGCCGAGGATTGTGCATCGTTGAAGCGGATGTTGATCGTCGCCCGGGCGCGCGCAGGGATCACGTTACCGGCCGGGTTGCCGGTGTCGACGGTCGTGATCGCCAGCGTCGAGGCGTCGAAATGCTCCGTCCCGCCGTCGAGTTCGTGGCACGCGAGCCGGTCGAGAAGCCGGACGAGCGCGTGAAGCGGGTTCTTCGCCCGGTGTGGATAGGCCGAATGACCCTGGACGCCCTTCGCCTCGAAATGCACGGTCATCGATCCCCGGCGGCCGATCTTCATCATGTCGCCGAGCCTTTCGGGGCTGGTCGGCTCGCCGACGAGGCAGACCGACATCGCCTCGCCCCGCGCGGCCATCCAGTCGAGAAGCGCCACGGTGCCGTCCTTGCCCGGCCCTTCCTCGTCGCCCGTGATGGTGATGACGATCGCCCCGTCGGGCGGGGAGGTACGGACAAGATCGACGGCGGCCGCAACGAAGGCGGCGACCCCCGACTTCATGTCGGTGGCCCCGCGACCCCAGAGCCATCCGTCCACTATCTCGCCGCCGAAGGGATCGCGCGTCCATGCCGACGCATCGCCCACCGGCACCACGTCCGTATGGCCGTTGAAGCCGAAGCTGCGGTTGGCACCGGACCGGCCCCAACGGGCAAAGAGGTTCGGCGTGCCATTCCGGTCGACGCGGTGACATTCGAATCCCGCAGCGTCGAGTATGCCCTGCAACAGAACGAGCGCACCGCCCTCCTCGGGTGTGACAGAAGGGCAGCGGACGAGATCGGCGGTCAGGCGGACGGGATCGACAGGCTGGGACAAATTGCGCTCCTTCGTGGACTGCTCCAGCGTTACCCTCTCCGGCTGCCGCCTTCAATGCGCCGCAACTGTTGCACGAACGCCACCGGCTGGCGACACGGATCCGGCGCTCCACTCAAAATGGTTAACAAGCGTCGAGGCACCCGACATAGTTTAGAGATAAAGAGAAAAGACCCGAGGCAGGGCAAACGCAGGCCGGACGCAACGTCGTCCGAATCGAGCAGTCGATGAACATATTCCGGGGCCTAATCCCGTGAGCAGCGTTTGCGCTGCCTCCGAAGGTTTTGGGGGCAGGCATGGCGGCCGGAGCGAAGCTCGGGTACAATATTAATGCATCCGCCATTCAGATGGCGAATGCGATCTTCGGAAGCGGCGAGGTCTTGCTGGCGGCCAAGTATCTGGTCAACGGCCGCTCGATCACGGCGGCGGTGGTGGGCGGAACTGTCGACTGTGTCCACCTTCACTTCGACCGGCATCACGTCCTGTATTCGGCGGGGCGTTCAACAGAAAGCTATCTGCCCTGCCCACAAACCAAGGACAGTCTCGGAACGGAGATCGTGGCCGAGGCCTGTGCGTTCTTCCCGCATATCGACCCCGAGACAGGTGACGAATTCAGCCCTGCGGCGCGGCGCGCGCTCAACGGATACGAGGCGCGGGGGCTTCTTTCCGACGGGATTGCCGCATGAGTTGGCGGTTCTTGCACCATCGCGACGGCACGACCAGACATTTAGCCTCGCGCCCGTGCGACGATCGCCTCGACTTTGGCACGCTCGTTCTTGAACTCGACCTTGGTGAGTTCGGCAAGACCAGGGGGCCGCTGATCCGGCTGGACCCAAAGGGGGAGCCTGAGCGGACCTTCGTGATCGAACCGATGAGCGATGGGCGGCTGCACCTGCTGCGGCGCTACGGAGATGCCGTGAACCATCTTTCCGTCGGCCTCGGCCGGGAACCGGTCTCGGGCCGGTTGCGGCTGAGCTATCATTGGGACCACACCCGAGGCCGGAGCCTTCTGACCGCCGAGAACCTGACGCGCGGCACGATCCGCCAACAGGACACACCCGGCGCGTTTCCAGTGCTGCGTGAAGAGTTGGCGGCACTCTTCGGCAACCGTGAGGCTACGGCGCACCATCCGGCACTCGACTGGATCGGACTCGCGGATCACTGGCAGACCGTCGGGCCGGTACCCGGTCTCGCTCCGTATGCCCGGATCGACACGCCAACGGGTCCCCGCGCACTCGCCGAGCTGCGCGCCGGGGATCTCGTTCGAACCGCCGACCATGGCGATCTGCCCGTCCTCTGGCAGGGGCGCATCGCGGCACCCGCACTCGGCGGGCTGCGCATGGTCCGCCTGATCGCGCCCTATTTCGGATTGTCGCGCGATCTGACGCTCCGGTCGGGCCAGCGCATTGCCCTTTCGGGGACCGACGTCGAATACCTGTTCGGAGAAGAGGAGGTTCTCGTCGAGGCCAGCCACCTCGTCAACGGACGGACCGCGATCTGGGACGCGGAGGGCAGCATCAGCGTCAGCCACGGCCTGCTTCTCGATCGCCACGCCCTGATCCGCACCGATGGATTATGGACCGAAAGCCTCTATCTCGGCCGAATCGGCCGGAATCCGGATCTCGCCCGCTCGACCGCACCCGGCGTCCTCGCCGATACCAGCGGGATGCCGGTCCATAGCGGTCCAGTCCGCCGCGAGCTTCTCGATTTCGAAGCCCACGCCTTGGCTGTGACCCGCCAGCGCAGCCGGGCACCCCTTGCAGCCTGAACACAGCCGGGGCCAGAAAGATGTCGGCCACGACTCGACGCCGAATGGGTCCGGTCGGGACGTGACGCGAGATAGACCGCGCCCCCCTCACTACCCAATCGACCCGGGCGACCAGACCGGGCCCCTCGCACCGGATCAGAGATCGAACGTCGCAAAGACCGGCGCGTGGTCCGACGGCTGATCCCAGCCACGCGCCGCGCGCAGGATACGGCTCGCATGGGCGGCATTGGCGATATCCGGTGTGGCCCAGACATGATCGAGCCGCCGCCCCTTATCCGCCGCGTCCCAGTCCGGCGACCGGTAGGACCACCAACTGTAGAGCAGGCCCTCGGGGATATCCTTCCGAGTGATGTCCACCCAATGCCCTGCGTCCTGCGCCTCCGCCAGATGTTCGACTTCGATCGGGGTGTGACTGACGATCTTGAGAAGCTGCTTGTGGCTCCAGACGTCGTCCTCGCGCGGCGCGATGTTCAGATCTCCGACGAGGATCGACTTTTTCGGCTTTTCCGCATGAGCCCAGTCCCGCATCGCGGTGACGTAGTCGAGCTTCTGGCCGAACTTCTCGTTCACCTCTCGATCGGGCACGTCGCCCCCGGCGGGAACGTAGAAGTTGTGGATGGTGACGCCGTTGTCCAGCTGCGCCGCGACGTGGCGGGCATGGCCGAGATCGACGAAATCATGTGCGCCGACCTCTTTCAGCGGCAGCTTCGACAGGATCGCCACGCCGTTGTAGCCCTTCTGCCCTCGGGCGACCAAGTAACGATAGCCGAGCGCTTCGAATCCCTCTCTCGGGATCAGGTCGACCGGAGATTTGCATTCCTGAAGGCAGAGGATGTCCGGCGCCTCCTCGCTCATCAGCCTGAGTACGAGCGGCTCGCGCAGACGGACCGAGTTGATGTTCCAGGTGGCGATGGTGAAGGGCATGGCGATCCTCGTCTCTTGCGCCGCGCGACCTTACCGGGGCGGCGGCGGCAATGTCCATGCCGCGCCTTCCCCCTCGGGCGGCTTGAGCTGCGGCGTGCTCCGTGCAACATGCCGGAACCGCAATACGGAGCCATCCCGATGACGTTTTTCCGGTCCCTCGCCCTCCTCCTCGCCGTTCTGATGACGCATCCCGCCGCTGCCCGTCCGCTTGATGCCGGCGAGGCGAAAGCGCTGGACAAGTCGCTCGGGGCCTATCTCAGGGCTATAGGCCGGAGCGATGCCAAGGGCATCGTCGCCGCCTTGCCGCCGCGTGTTCTCAACGTCTTCGCAGGCGCCACCGGGGTCGAGACCAAGAAGCTGGAGGCGACGCTGGTCGATCAGACCAAGGCGCTGATGAAAGGCACGAAGGTCCGGGACGTCACTGCCGACCAGTCGGCGCTGGACGCCACAGAGGATGAGCTTGCGGACGGGACCAAGGTCGTCTGGGTACTGGTTCCAACCGCCTTCGTCACCGAAGCCGACGGCGCAGTGATGCGGAACGAGCAGCCCCTTCTCGCGGTGGAAGACGGCGCGAAATGGTATTTCCTGCGCATCGACGGGCCGGAGCGGCAGCAGCTCGCGGCCCTCGCCTATCCGTTCCTCGCCGGACGGGAATTTCCGCCCGCCACCGTCACGGCAGTGAAATAGGCGCGCGGGGACCTTGCGCTTTGGCCCCTGGCGACGATGCTGGCGGCACCTGAGTGCGAGGGACCGATGCCGGCCACATTTCTCCGCCGCAACCGCAATTTCCGGCTGATCCTGTCGGCCAGCGCGGTCTCCAATCTCGGCGACGGGGTGTCGGCCTTGGCCTTTCCCTGGCTCGCCACGCTGCTGACCCGCGACGCCTTCCTCATCTCACTCGTCACGATGGCCGGTCGGTTGCCATGGCTCCTGTTCGCGCTGCCTGCCGGGGTCGTCACCGACCGGGCCGACCGCCGGCGGTTGATGGTGCGAGCGGACCTTGCGCGGATGGTCCTGACGCTCGGCATCGTCACGATGGTGCTGTCGTTGCCTGCCCTGCCGCTCGCGGCAGGCGCCGGCACAGCGGCGATTTTCTCGCTGGCTCTCGTCGCCTTCCTCCTCGGTACGGCCGAGGTCCTGCGCGACAACGCCGCCCAGACCGTCCTGCCCTCGATCGTCGATCACGCTGATCTTGAGCGCGCCAATGGCCAGATGTGGAGCGCTGAGCAGGTCATGGGCCAGTTCGCGGGTCCGCCGCTGGCCGGCGCGCTGATCGCCGCCGGTGTGGCATTGCCCTTCGGGTTCGACGCGATGACCTTTGCCGTCGCCGCCGCCCTGGTCTGGCTGGTCGTCCTGCCGCCGCGCGCCGCGCGTCCCGCCCAGCCCTTCTGGCCCGCGATGCGGGAGGGCATGGTCTGGATCGCGCGCCACCGGCTGATCCTGCGCCTCGCCGTGATGCTGGGCCTCGTCAACGGAAGCTACGTCGCCATCCTGACCGTTCTCGTGCTTTATGCGCAGGAGGTCCTCGGCCTGGGCGCCTTCGGCTATGGCATCCTTCTTACGGTCGGCGCCGCCGGTGGAGTGATCGGTGGGCTGGTCGCCCCGGCAATCGCGGCACGGGCCGGCATGCGGACCAGTCTCTGCCTCAGCCTCGCCGCCTTCGCGGGCACGCATCTCATTCTCGCGCTGATCCACTCACCGGTTCTCGCCGGAACGGCGCTGTTCATCGAAGCCATAGCCAGCATGCTCTGGAACGTCGTCACGGTCAGTTACCGGCAGCGGACGATCCCCGACGACCTCCTCGGCCGGGTCAATTCGATCTACCGTTTCTTCGGCTGGGGAGCGATGCCTTTGGGCGCGCTGGCCGGCGGTGCGCTCGTCAGTCTCGGCGAAGAACCGTTGGGCCGCGATCTCGCCCTGCGCCTGCCGATGTTCGCGGCGGCCGGCATCGTCGCCCTCCTGGCCCTCTACGCCTTGCTGAAACTGCGGTCGGACTAGAGCAGACCCGACGCCCGCAGCGTCGCCTCGATCGCTTCCGGCGTATCCGGGAAATCGCGCTCATGCGGAAACTCGCCCCGCGCGATATAGGCGGCCTCGGCGTCGGTGGTGATCCGCCCCAACACCCCATTGCGATGCGGATGGCGGCCGAAGCGTGCAATGACGCTCTGCACCAGGAGGACCTGATCGACCATCAGGAGGTACATCAGCCGCAGATGCTCCGGGGCCTCTGCCGCCAACGCCTTGGCACGGTCCAGGCAAATCACCATCCGCTCCAGATGGTCGGGGCCTTCGCAATGCGACACCGCGATCAGACAGAACTGCTTTTCCCACGGCGCCGACAGCGCATCGTAGTGCCCGTTCTCCATCGCCGCGCGGATCAGCCGAGTCGTCTTGATGTCCTGCCCGAACGCCTCCGGCCGGCCGCGCCAGTAGGAGCGCGGGAACTGATCGAGCGCGATGATCAGCGCCAGCCGCCCCCGCGGCGTTTCGGCCCAGTGATCGAGCTGGCCCCTCGCCGCTGCTTCGGTGACAGCGCCAAACCGGGCGAGGATCGCCTCGTCCGCGCCGCCGCCCATCCGCCACTCCCAGAACGCGCGGTGATCTTCCACGCTGTGCCAGTGTCCGTCATCGGGAAACCAGAAGTCCAGCACCTCACCCGGTCGCAGGTCGTTCATCCGCCATTCCCCCCATCCCACGGATGGAGGCTAGCGCATCCCGCAACGTGGGGGGCAAAAAAAGGCCGGGCACGAAGCCCGGCCAGTCCAACAGGGAGGATGCCGCATCATTGCCCCGGTGCGGCGAGGGGATTCGGGATGGCTATGCCACCAGACGATAGCCGCCTGATTCGGTCACAAGAAGGCGCGCATTGGACGGATCTGGTTCGATTTTCTGGCGAAGACGGTAAATGTGCGTCTCCAGCGTGTGGGTCGTGACGCCGGCATTGTAGCCCCAGACCTCGTGCAGAAGCACGTCGCGCGCCACCACGCCTTCCGTCGCCCGGTAGAGGAATTTGAGGATGTTCGTCTCTTTCTCGGTCAGGCGGATCTTTCGGTCCTTCTCGTCGATCAGCATCTTCATCGCCGGCTTGAACGTATACGGCCCAAGCTGGAAGATCGCGTCCTCGGACTGCTCGTGCGTGCGCAACTGCGCCCGGATCCGGGCCAGCAGCACCGGGAACTTGAAGGGCTTCGTCACGTAATCGTTGGCGCCCGCATCGAGACCGAGGATCGTATCGGCATCGCCGTCATGGCCCGTCAGCATCAGGATCGGGCATTTCACGCCCTGCTTGCGCATCTTCTTGCACAATTTGCGCCCGTCGGTATCCGGCAGGCCGACATCGAGGATCACGAGGTCGTAGATCCCCTCCTTGACCTTCTCGATCCCTTCGGTTCCCGAACCGGCCTCGAAAACATCGAAGTCCTCGGTCGAGACGAGTTGCTCCGCAAGCGCCTCGCGCAGATCCTCATCATCGTCG
>JBNKFC010000566.1:0-1971 GCA_050289105.1 Paracoccaceae bacterium
AAGGATCACCCGCGACCTTGCTGGCATCCCGACGGCGGTGATGGGCGAATGGGGCGCCGGTGGGCCGGTGATCGCGATCCTCGGCGAATACGACGCGCTGCCGGAACTGGGCCAGGAGCCGGGCGTGGCCGAGGAGCGGCCGGTGGGTCGGTTCGGCCATGGCTGCGGGCACAACCTTCTGGGCTCGGCCGCGATGATGGCGGCGGTGGCCTTGCGCGACTACCTCGCCGAGAAGGGGCTGCCGGGCCGGGTGCGGTATTACGGTTGCCCGGCGGAGGAAGGCGGGGCGGCAAAGACCTTCATGGTCCGGGCGGGCCTTTTCGAGGATGTGGACGCGGCGATCAGCTGGCATCCGGCGGACTATACCGGGGTCTTCGAGGCGAATTCGCTGGCCAATACCCGCATTGACTTCACCTTCCACGGCCGGGCCGCCCATGCGGCGGGCTCGCCGGAGCTGGGGCGGTCTGCCCTTGACGCGGTGGAGCTGATGAACGTGGGCGTGAACTATTTGCGCGAACACATGCCCGACGACGCGCGCGTGCATTACGCCTATCTCGACGCCGGCGGGACGGCGCCGAACGTGGTGCCGGCGAAGGCGACGGTGCGGCAGCTGATCCGGACGCGACGCTTGCGCGACCTGAACGGGCTGGTGGCGCGGGTGCGGAAGATCGCCGATGGCGCGACGCTGATGACCGAGACGCGGGTGGAGGCGAAGGTGGTCTCGGCGGTCTCGGACCTGCTCGGCAACCGGGTGCTGGAGGAGGCGATGCAGGCCAACATGGACCGCCTCGGCCCGCCGGATTTCGATGCGGCTGATGTTCCGTTCGCGGAGGCAATCCGGGCGACGCTGACGGAAGAACATATCGCCGACACGTTCCGGCGTACGGGCCGGCCGGTCGATCCCGCGCTGGCGCTGTGCGATTTCGTCGTGCCGCTGGACTCGGCGCCGCAATCGGCGATGGGATCGACGGATGTTGGCGATGTGAGCTGGGCGGTGCCGACAGTGCAGGCCTGGGTCGCGACCTGCGCGATCGGGACGCCGTTTCACAGCTGGCAGCTGACGGCGCAGGGCAAGGCGCCAGCGGCGCACAAGGGCATGATCCATGCCGCGAAGATCATGGCGACGACGGGGCGCGACCTCTTCGAGCGGCCGGAACTTCTCGCCGCGGCGAAGGCCGAGCACGCGGCACATCTGGCGCGCGAGCCCTATCGCTGCCCGATGCCGGACGAGGTGGTGCCGCCGATCCCGCCCCGGGGGTAAGGAGCGGAGGGCAGCGCCCGATCCTGGGAGGGCGCTTGGTCCGACTGTGCGACGCGCTTTATGGTCCCACACACCTCCAACGGATTTCATAAGAGTAACGTCGACATGCGCCCTCCTGTGGGGAGGGTCGGGCGCGGCCCGGTCTGGTCGCCCGGGCGAAACTTGCGGTGGTGGGGGCGGCACTTCCAGGCCAGGACCGGCAGAAGACCGACGAACACGACCTCAACACATGGCCGAAGCCATCACGCCGACGCCTTGAGCCCCAAGAGGTTGCGCAGCCGGTCATGCGGGATCGCGGGGACGAAATTGCCGTCGCGACCTTCGGTGTCGGCATTGGCGATCATGCTGTTCAGGATCGCCTCCTCAACCGACTGCACCGCAGCCTCGAAGAAACCGTCGATATCCTCGTCTGGCACGTAGGCGGCGGACAGAAGCCCCTCGGCCACCCCGCCCATGATCGCGCGGTTCGCGGTCGAGAAGGCGAGGAAGATGTCGCCGGAGCCGTGGCGGCCGAACCCGCCCATCCGGCCGACGCCCATTCCCGCCCGCTGCGCCAGCCGTTTGAGCTGATGCGGCAGGAACGGCGCGTCGGTGGCGATCACGGCGATGATCGAGCTGAGGTCCGGATCGGGGGTCACGCGCCGCATGGGCAGGTCCTCGAAAGCCCCGCCGATCCGGTGGCCGAGCACGGTCAGATCGCCCCGCGCGCC
>JBNKFC010000567.1:0-15226 GCA_050289105.1 Paracoccaceae bacterium
TCAGCCACACCACGACGCGGCCGCCCTTCGGGATCGTAACCCCGTGCATCTCGATATCCTCCAAAGCGAAGCGGTCTATATTCCGGATTGAGTTGCGCATGCGCAGCGTTTCCTCGACCGCACCGTCGGTCATGTCGGGGTTCGACCGGAGCCGCGCGGCCTCCACGGGAAAGGCGTCAAGCAGACGCACGAAATTGGTGATCAGGTTCGTCGTCGTCTCGTTCCCGGCCAGGAGAAGAAGCATGGCCATCGACAGAAGCTCCCCCTCAGACAGCCTCTCCCCTTCAACCTCAAGGTCGCGGAATGTCGCGAGCAGGCTGTCGCCGGCCGCGGGACGGGACAGGAAGTCGCGGAAATAGGCCGTCATTTCCTCCGCGGCCCGGCGACCGCGCTCGGCCAGCGCGGGGTCCATCTTCTTCAGCCATGTGACCGCGCCGGAATTGTCACCCAAAACCGCCGTCCAGCCGCGGATGCGCGCCATATCGGCTTTTGGCAGGCCGAGGACGGCGCAGATCATGGCGACGGTGATATGCGCTGCGAAATCCTCAACCAGATCGAATTCACCGGCCGACAGGGCAAACTCCATCCGTTCCTCAACGACCGATTCCACCGCCGGGCGCAGGGCCTCGATGGCCTTGGCCATGAACACTCGATTGGCCAACATTCTCAGGCGGCGATGCTTCTCGCCTGAGGCCGAGATCATGTTGTTGAAAAGAAACGCGACATTGGCGTCGGCCAGATCACCGGCGCCCTGCAGACTGCGATCTGAGGAAAAAAGGTCAGATTTCAGCAAGAGATCGCGCACATCGCCATAGCGAAAGACATGCCAGCTCTCCGTCAGGCCCGGAGCGAGCCTGAAGACGGGATGATGCTCGCGCATATGGGCCAGTATCGGATAGGGATCGGCGCGGAAGCGCGCGCTGGTCAGTGCGTTGAAGTCGGTTTCCGGCCCGCTCATCTCATCCCCGCATCGCCTTTCCGTCCGGGTCATAGGGGGAGGCTGCAATCACGCAGGCCGGTCGCTCCTGCCCGACGATGTGGGTCGTGAGCTTCGTCCCGACCTCGTTCGCGCCCTTGTCGATCATGGCAAGCGCATAGGACTTGCCCATTGTATGGCCGTAGCCGCCAGAGGTGACGAATCCGACCCGGCGTCCTTCCTGCCAGATGGGCTCGTAACCTGAAGCATCGGCATCAGTCGCGTCGATCTCCAGCATCACGACGCGGCGCGACGGTCCGGCCTGGCGTTCCGCCTCCGCCGCTGCCTTGCCGACGAAATAGCCCTTGCCCCAGTCGATCCAGCGGTCCATGCTGGTTTCACCCGGCGTATAGGCTTGGGTGAATTCGCGGCTCCAGATGCCGAAGGATTTTTCCAGCCGGAGCGAAAGGAGCGCGTTGAAGCCGACCTCGCGCAGGCCGAGATCAGTTCCCGCTTCCAGCAACATCCGGCGGAGCGCGATATGCTCGGCCGCTCCACAGTTGACTTCGAAGCCAAGCTCGCCGGCCACCGACAGGCGGCCAACCTTGGCCCGGATCAGGCCGATATCGAAGGTGCCGCAGCCCATGAAGGGAAGCGCGGCGATCGGCCCGTCGGTCAGTTTCTCCAGTATATTGCGGCTGTTCGGGCCGCTGAGGCTGAACCCAACCATGGCGTCGGATATGTCGCGCACCTCGGCGCCCTCGCCCGCATGGTCGGCGAACCAGCGCATATGCCATGCCCGCAGGTAATAGCTGCCCATGATCCACCAGCTGCCGTCACCCCAATTGAAGACGGTCAGGTCGCCCTTGAGCTTGCCCTCTTCGCTCAGCATCGGCGCAAGGCGCGCCCGGCCCGGGCCGGGCAGCTTACAGGCCATGATACGGTCAAGCCAGGCCGCTGCCCCCGGACCTGTCACCTCGAACCGCGAAAAGGCCGAAGTATCGAGAAGCCCCGCCGCCTCGCGCACCGCGCGGCATTCTTCGGCCACCAGCGGGAAGGTGTTCGACCGCTTCAGCGTCGGCTTTTCCTCGAATCCCTCAGGCGCGAAGTAGAGCGGCAGTTCCAGCCCATAGCTCGCACCCCATCGGCAGCCCGCTGTAGTCATGTCACTATAGGAGCCCGACATCTTGAGCGGCCGGCCGGCGGGGAGTTGTTCGTTGGGATAGGTCATCACGAAGCGGCGGGTATAGAACTGGCCCGTGGTCTGGCGGATGAATTCCTTGTTCTCGGCAAAGGCGCCGTAACGCGCCACGTCCATGCCGAAGATATCCGCCTCCGGCTCACCCTCGACGATCCATTCGGCAAGGCTCTTGCCGACGCCGCCGCCTTGCAGGAAGCCCGCCATCACCGCGCAGGCGCACCAGTAGCCGCGCTTGCCCCGCACCGGACCGACCAGCGGGTTGCCGTCGGGCGAGAAGGTGAAGGCGCCGTTGACCCAGGTCTTGATCCCGGCCTTCTGGAGCACCGGGTAGCGTTCGAAGCCCAGCGTCAGCTCGCGTTCGATCCGGTCGGGGTCCTCCTGCTGGAGCTGGAAGCCGTAATCCCACGGCGCGCCGTCCATCATCCAGTGCTGGTGGTCGATCTCGTAGATCCCCAGAAGCATCCCCTTCTGGTCCTGCCGCATGTAGGTGAAGCCTTCGAGGTCCACGACCAGCGGCACCTCGAAATCGAGCTCGGCGATCTCCGGGATCGACTCAGTCACGAGGTAGTGGTGATTGAGCGGCGAGACCGGCAGCTCGATCCCCGCCATCCGCCCGACCTGCTTGGCCCAGAGACCGGCAGCATTGACGACATGTTCGCAGGTGATCGTGCCCTTCTCGGTCACGACCTGCCAGCCGTCGGCGGTCTGGTGCAGTTCCAGCACGCGGTTGTGCTCGATCACCGTCGCGCCGCGCTTCTTCGCGGCGCCGGCATAGGCCTGAACGGTGCCGGTGGTGTCCACATAACCCTCGCGGTCGGCCCACATGCCGCCGAGGATGCCGTGCGTGGACATCACCGGGCACTTTTCCTTTGCCTCCTCCGGCGTGATCAGGCGCACGTCCTCGATCCCGATCGACTGGAAGGTGCGATAGGCGGACTGGAGCCATTCCCAGCGGTCGGGCGTACCGGCAAGCGTCATGCCGCCCGTCATGTGCATGCCGACGGCCTGTCCGCTCTCCTTCTCGATCTCGCTCAGGAGGTCGATCGTGTAGGCCTGAAGCGAGGCGATGTTGGGGTCGGCGTTCAGCGCGTGGAAGCCGCCCGCCGCGTGCCACGACGACCCTGCCGTCAGCACCGACCGTTCGATCAGGCACACGTCCGACCAGCCGAACTTGGCCAGATGATAGAGCACGGATGTCCCGACGACCCCGCCGCCGATCACGACAACCCTGTAATGCGACTTCATCCGACATCCTCCCTTGCTGGTCAGGCCCTTTTGGTAGCAGCGCCATTCAAGCGCTGTCTAGACAAAAGTGAACGGGCGGATTTCGTCATAATCAATAGGAGAAATGCCGGCAATTTTCGCTTGATCCGTACATACATGTCATCCCCTGCATAGGCCGTGAAAGCGTGGAGAAACACGTTGAAAGACGGTTTTGAAGAATACATGCTCGCTCAACTGAGGAAGGCTCAGAGCCTTGGCCGTTTGGCGGCGGGCGCTGCGAACTGCACGAAGGGGTAGACCCGGCGTCAGCTATTCCTTTTGGATCATGCTCGGCTTGAAGCCCTACGCGTCGGCCTTCCGCCGCTGGCCTCGCCGGCGACGGCTCGGCCGCCAACCGTCTTTGCATCCGAGCGCCGGGACCCAATCACCTGACAATGATCCGCGCACCTGTTAAAATTAAAAGGTTGGGCCGCGCTGAGCAGAAAGTCATGACGATGGGCGCCTCGCACCCGGGGCGACTCCGCACCATGTCTGTCGAAGGTGATAGCCACCGGATAGAGGCGATTTTCTAACGGTGTGCCTGGAGCAGGGAAGGGGCCGGGACTATGGCGAAGGACACCCGACCGACGCTCCGCTTTCTGGGAGCGGCCGGAACCGTTACCGGTTCGCGCTATCTGATTGAAATCGGGGGGCGCCGCATCCTCATCGATTGCGGTCTCTTCCAGGGGTTCAAGACGCTGCGGGATCGCAACCGCAAGCCGTTCCCGGTTCGACCTTCCTCGATCGACGCGGTGCTGCGGACCCATGCCCATCTCGATCACTCTGGCTATCTTCCCGCGCTGATCCGGGGCGGCTATCGGGGCAAGGTCTTTTGCACCGAAGCGACGGCGGAGTTGTGCGGCCTGATCCTGCCCGATAGCGGCCACATCCAGGAGGAGGAGGCGCGCTTTGCCCGCAAGCACGGCATCTCCAAGGACAAGGACCCGAAGCCGCTCTACACGCTGGTCGACGCCGAAGCGGCGCTCGAGCTTCTGCACCCGGTGCCGTTCGGCGGCACGGTCGATCTCGGCGACGGAATCCGGGCGAAGTTTATCCCGGCCGGACATCTTCTGGGCGCTGCGCAGATCCGCCTCAGCCTGCCGGGCACAACGGTCCTGTTCAGCGGTGATCTGGGGCGGCAGAACGATGCGCTGATGCGGCCACCGCGGCCGTTCTCCGGCGCCGATGTGCTGATCTGCGAATCCACGTACGGGGACCGCCGTCACGCCGGGATCGCCGCCGAGGAGCTTCTGGCATGGATGCAGGCGGCGGACCGCCCGCCGCGCATGACCTATGTAACGCACGGTGAGCCGTCGGCCGCCGACCGCCTGCGCTGGCGGATCGAGCACGAGCCGGGCTGGCACGCCCGCGCACCCGAACATCACGAAACCATCCGCCTGGACAATCCGCAATGACAACGATCGACAACACGCTTCCGCTCACCCGCGCCGGGATCGACACCTATCGGCAACCCGTGGTCTTCATGCGCGAGGATTGCCATGTCTGCCGCGCCGAAGGCTTCGCCGCCCTGACCAGGATCGAGGTCACGCTGGGCGACAAGTCCGTCATCGCCACGCTGAACGTGCTGACCGATGGCAGCTGGCTGCCCGAGGACACTGCCGCCCTCTCGGAAGAGGCCTGGGCGATCCTGCAACCCGCGCCCGGCGACCGCGCAACCTTTTCCCATCCCGAGCCGCCGGACTCCGTCTCGGCCATCCGTGCCAAGGTTTATGGCGAGACCCTCGATCAGGCCTCGTTCGACGCCATCCTGCGTGACGTCCTCGACCGCAGTCTTTCCGACCTCGATATTGCCGCCTTCATCACTGCTTGCGCCGGCGACAGGCTTTCCATCGAGGAGAGCATCGCGCTGACCCGCGCGATGCAGGCAGCGGGCGAAACACTGGACTGGGCCGGCGCCGAGATCTTCGACAAGCATTGCGTCGGTGGCCTTCCCGGCAACCGCACGACACCCATCGTCGTGTCGATCATCGCAGCGGCTGGCCTGATGATCCCCAAGACCTCGTCGCGCGCCATCACCTCGCCCGCCGGCACGGCGGACACGATGGAAGTCATGGCGCCGGTCGCGCTCGACATTCCCAGACTGAGGCGTGTGGTCGAGGCCGAGGGCGGCTGCATCGTCTGGGGCGGCAACCTCGCCCTCAGCCCGGCGGACGATCTCCTGATCCGGATCGAACGGCCGCTCGATTTCGACAGTGACGGGCAGCTCGTGGCCAGCGTGCTGTCGAAGAAGGCCGCCGTCGGCGCGAAACGCGTTCTGATCGACGTGCCGGTCGGCCCGACCGCCAAGGTCCGTTCCGCCGAGGCCGCCGCGTCGCTGGACAAGCGGCTCAGGTCGGTGGGCGAAGCGATCGGCCTCACGCTTGCGATCCACCAGAGTGACGGCACCGCGCCGGTTGGTCGCGGGATGGGCCCGGCGCTCGAGGCGCAGGACGTCCTTGCCGTGCTTCGCCGCGACAAGGACGCGCCCGCCGACCTGCGCGACCGCGCGCTTGATCTCGCGGGGGCGCTGCTTGATCTCGCGCCGCAGGCGCGGGCATCGAAAGGGCGGGCGATGGCTGCCAAGCTGCTCGACAGCGGCGCGGCCGAGGCGAAGTTTATGGCGATCTGCGCCGCCCAGGGCGGCTTTAGCGAACCCGGCGAGGCGCGGTACCATGCCGTCGTGACAGCCCAGACCGCCGGTCGCCTCGGCGCGATCGACAATCGCCGCATCGCCCGCACGGCGAAGCTTGCCGGTGCGCCGCGCCAGAAGCTCGCCGGCCTGCGTCTTCTGGCGCGCGTCGGCGACCGGATCGAGCGCGGCAAGCCGCTGTTCGAGATCCATGCCGAGACTTTGGGAGAACTGGAATACGCCCGTTCCTACGCCGAGGCGCAGAGCGGCATCTTCAGCATCGAGGAGACCGGCTGATGCGGATTCTCGCCCCCTTCCCGGGCATGGAGCCGCTGGCGCGTCGCATCGCCGCCGAAACCGGGGCGGAGATCCAGCCTGTCGGTCTGCACCGCTTTCCTGACGGAGAAACCCGGGTCACGCTCGGCGGCGATCCGGCGGGACATGACGTCGCCATCCTCGCAACGCTGCGCGATCCTGACCGGCTGGCCATGCCCCTCCGCTTCGCCGCCTCAACGGCGCGAGACCTTGGCGCCGCGCGCGTGGGCCTCGTCGCGCCCTATCTTGGCTACATGCGGCAGGACATGCGGTTTCACCCGCGCGAGGCCGTCAGCGCCCCGATCTTCGCCGCCTTTCTCGACGAATGTTTCGACTGGCTCGTGACGGCCGATCCCCATCTGCACCGGAACCCCAGCCTGTCGAAGCTGTTCCGCATTCCGGCGCAGCGCGTGGCTACAGCGGCGCTGCTGGCCGATTGGATCAGAGCGAACGTCCCCGATGCGGTGCTTCTCGGCCCCGACAGTGAAAGCCAACAGTGGGTGGCAGAAGTCGCTCGACTGGCGGCGCGACCCTACGAGGTGCTCCGCAAGCGCCGCTTCGGCGACCGCCAGGTCGAGGTCAGCCTGCCGGATCGCGCCGGTTTTCGGCAGGGGACGCCGGTCATCCTGGATGACATTGCCTCCTCCGGTCATACGCTGATCCGAACGCTCGAGCAGCTTGGGAAAACCGGGGCGAAGCCCGCGACCTGCGTCGTGATCCATGCGGTCTTCGCGGACGGGGCCGAAGAGGCGATTCGCCGTGCCGGCGCCGCGCGCATCGTCAGCACCGATACGATTCCGCATCCAACCAATGAAATCGGCGTTGCCGGGCTTCTGGCAAGTGCGGTGAACGCGGTCACGGGGGCCACTTGATGCTCCACTGAATGGACCCACCTCATTTTAAGGGAGGGATGCGAAAGGACACTCTGATGAACGATCACGACGCAGATCATCCCGCCGGACCTGATGACTCCGTTCCGGCCGGTCGCAAAGGCACCGTCTACACCTGCCCGATGCATCCCGACATCAGACAGTCTGAGCCCGGCGACTGCCCGGAATGCGGCATGCATCTCGTTCCGGAAGACAAGGCTGACGGCCACGGCCACCACCACGGCACTCACGGCAACGCGGCAGAAAGCCCGGCAGGTCGCTACGACACGGTTCCGGCCAGTTACACGGGCGCGGTCTATACCTGCCCGATGCATCCAGAGGTGCGCCAGACCCATCCCGGCGCATGCCCGATCTGCGGCATGGGGCTTGAGCTGGAATCGGCGGCGATGGTGGAGGAGGGCCCTAACCCCGAGCTTGTCGATTTCACCCGCCGCTTCTGGCTGGGCGTGGCGCTCAGCCTGCCGATCCTCGTCCTGACGATGGGGCCGCTTGTAGGCTTCGCCGCGGTGCGCGACGTCTTCGGAGAGCGCACCGCACTCTGGATCGAGCTCGCGCTCGGCACACCCGTCGTGCTGTGGTGCGGCTGGCCATTCCTGGTGCGCGGCTGGACCTCGTTCCGCAACCTCAAGCTCAACATGTTCAGCCTGATCGCGATGGGCGTGATGGCGGCCTGGACCTTCAGTGTGGTCGCGGTGTTGGCGCCCGGCATCTTCCCCGAGGGCTTCCGCGATGCCGAGGGACATGTCGGGGTCTATTTCGAGGCGGCCGCGGTGATCGTGACGCTCGTCCTTCTCGGTCAGGTGATGGAGCTGCGCGCCCGCGAAGGCACCGGCAAGGCGATCCGGGCGCTTCTGGACATGGGGGCCAAGACGGCGCGGGTGATCCACGCTGATGGCAGCGAGGAAGAAGTGCCGCTCGAACACGTTCAGGTCGGCGACAAGCTGCGCGTCCGCCCCGGCGACAAGGTGCCGGTCGACGGGGTGGTAACGGAGGGCCGCTCGTCTGTCGACGAGTCGATGATCACCGGAGAGCCAGTGCCGGTCGAGAAGGTCGCCGGAGATCCTGTAACGGGGGCCACGATCAACGGCACCGGCAGCCTGATCGTGGAGGCAAAACGCGTCGGCGCCGACACGATGCTGAGCCAGATCGTCCAGATGGTCGCCAACGCACAGCGCTCGCGCGCGCCGATCCAGAAATACGCCGACAAGGTTTCGGGCTGGTTCGTTCCCACGGTGATCGGCGTCGCGGTCCTCGCCTTCATCGGCTGGGCGATCTGGGGACCGGAACCGGCGCTCTCCTACGGGCTCATCGCCGCCGTCTCAGTTCTCATCATCGCCTGTCCCTGTGCGCTCGGCCTGGCCACGCCGATGTCGATCATGACCGCCACCGGCCGTGGCGCACAGGCCGGGGTGCTGATCAAGAACGCCGAGGCGCTGGAGCGGTTCGAGAAGGTCGACACGCTCATCGTCGACAAGACCGGCACGCTGACCGAAGGCAAGCCAATGCTCGTCGGCGTCTTCCCGGAACCGGGCCACGACGAGGCGGAAGTGCTGCGCCTCGCCGCCTCGCTCGAACGCGGGTCGGAGCATCCTCTTGCCGAGGCGATCGTGCGGGGTGCCGAGGAACGCGGCGTCGAGATGGAGGATGCGAAGGATTTCGAAGCGGTCACCGGCAAGGGCGTGACGGGCAGAGTGCGCGGACAGGACGTCGCGCTCGGCAACCGCAAGCTCCTCGCCGATCTCGGTCTCGATGCCGACGCGCTGGCCGACAAGGCGAATGCCCGCCGCGACTCGGGCGAGACGGTGATGTTCGTCGTCGTCGGGGGCGAGGTCGCCGGCTTCGTCAGCGTCGCGGATCCGGTGAAGGAGACGACGCCTACCGCGCTGAAGGCGCTGCACGACCTCGGCTTCCGCATCATCATGGCCACCGGCGACAACGAGCGCACTGCAAAGGCCGTCGCCGTCAGTCTCGGCATCGACGAAATCCGCGCCGACGTCCTGCCCGAGGACAAGGCAAGGCTCATCAGGGAATTGCAGGATAAAGGCGCCAAGGTCGCCATGGCCGGAGATGGCGTGAACGATGCGCCCGCGCTGGCGCAGGCCGATGTCGGCATCGCCATGGGCACCGGCGCCGACGTGGCGATCGAAAGCGCGGGCTTAACGCTCGTGAAGGGTAACCTCGACGGTATCGTCCGGGCCCGCAGGCTTGCCCGCGCGACGATGCGCAACATCCGCCAGAACCTTTTCTTCGCGCTGGTCTACAACGCCGCAGGCGTTCCGGTCGCTGCCGGTATCTTGTACCCCTTCGTCGGCATCCTGATCAGCCCGATGTTCGCCGCCTTCGCGATGAGCGCCTCCTCGATCTCGGTCGTTCTGAACTCCCTCAGGCTGAGGAGGGCGCAGATATGAAACGCGCGACAATCCCTGACTCCGCGTGCGCGCCGACCGGAAGAACTGGCGACTGAACCGCGTCGAAAACTCCAAGGCCTCGTTGATTTGACGCAAGGCGCCCACCCGAAATCTTCGTCATAGTGTTCGAGTTGCCTTCGCTTTCAAGAGAAGGATGACTCTCGCGTGACGCAACGTTCCGCAAATCAACCTGCCGGACACCGGTCGGCCCTGCGTCGGATGGTGCCCGTTTTGCTGCTGATCGGGGGCATCCTGATGGCGGTCGGTGCCATCACCTATGTTGCCGAACTGCGCAGCAATGCGATCGCGCCGGGCCTAGCCAAGGCAAACGGCCGGATTGAGGTCGAACGCGTCGACGTCGCGACGAAATATGCGGGGCGGATATCGGAAATCGTCGTGGACGAGGGCGATCGCGTCGACAAAGGCCAGGTCGTGGCCCGTCTTGATATCACCGAGATCCAGGCCGAGCTTGCCGCCGCCAAGGCGAACGTCCGCCGCGCCGGCGAAGCGATCAACCTGGCGCTGGCAGAGGTCGCGCTGCGCCAGGCCCAGCACAGGATTTCCGAGATCGAGCTGGAGCGCGCCGCCGAGTTGGAACGCCGCGACTACACGCCGACCGCCGAGCTGGACCGGCGCAATGCAGAGCACGAGGTTGCCGAAGCCAACCTTCTGGCCGCGCAGGCCGCCGTCGCCGACAGCGAGGCCGCGAAAGCGGCGGCCGAGGCCCGCGTCCTGCAGATCGAGGCGGTCCTGTCGGAGATGTCCCTGAAGGCGCCGGTCGCCGGACGGGTGGAGTACCGGCTGGCCCAGCCCGGCATGGTGCTGGGCGCGGGCGGTCGGGTCGTGTCGATCCTCGATCTCTCCGACGTCTACATGACGATCTTCCTGCCAACCTCTGACTCGGGTCGGGTTGCGCTTGGCTCCGAGGCCCGCATTCTCCTGGACGCCGCCCCAACGACGGTCATTCCGGCCACGGTCTCGTTCATCGCCGCCGAGGCGCAGTTTACGCCCAAGGTCGTCGAGACCGCCAATGAGCGCGAGAAGCTGATGTACCGGGTGAAGCTGAGGATCCCGCCGGAGCTCCTCGTTCAATACCGCGACTACGTCAAGGCCGGGCTGACCGGCGACGCCTATGTGCGGGTCAGCGCGGACACACCCTGGCCCGACACGCTTGATGTGACCCTCCCCGATGGAGGGTGATCGTGAACATTCCGTCGTGCTGAGCGATATCCGCCACCTGTATCCGCGGAGGGTGGCGCTTGACGGAGTATCGTTGTCCTTCAAAGCAGGATCGTCCACCGCGGTGGTCGGGCCGGATGGCGTGGGCAAGTCGACCCTTCTCGGCCTGATCGCCGGGGCGCGCAGGCTGCAGTCCGGTGCGCTTCAGGTGCTGGGGGGCGACATGGGGCAGGCCAGCCACAGAAACAGCGTCTCGCACCGCATCGCCTACATGCCGCAGGGCCTTGGCCGCAACCTCTATCCATCGCTATCGGTGACCGAGAACCTGCACTTTTTCGGCCGTCTCTTCGGTCTCGGTCCCGCAGCCCGCCGTGCCCGCATGGACCGGCTTCTGGAGGCTACCGGCCTCGCCGCGTTCCGGGACCGGCCGGCGGGCAAGCTGTCGGGCGGAATGAAGCAGAAGCTGTCGCTCTGTTCTGCCCTTCTGCACGACCCGGACCTCTTGATCCTCGACGAACCCACCACCGGCATCGACCCGCTGTCGCGTCGGCAATTCTGGACGCTGATCGACAGGCTTCAGGCCGAAAACAGCGGCATGACCGTCATCGTCTCGACCGCTTACATGGAGGAAGCCGAGCGTTTCGGGCAGATCGTGGCGCTTGATGCAGGCCGCGTGCTGATCGCGGGATCACCGGCCGAAATCCTCGCCGAAGCGAACGCCAGGTCACTGGAGGACGCGTTCGTGGCCCTTCGGACGGATGGGGAGCGGTCGCCCCGCCGGGGGGACAGCACCCGCGGATCAATTCTGAAGGACGGTCCGACGGTCATCGAGGCCGAGGGCCTGGCGCGGCGTTTCGGCGCGTTCACCGCTGTCGACCGGGTGAGTTTTCGTATCCGTCAAGGCGAGATCTTCGGGTTCCTCGGCTCCAACGGCTGCGGCAAGACCACCACGATGAAGATGCTGACCGGCCTGCTCGCCGCATCGGAAGGGACTGCGCAGCTCCTGGGGCGGCCGGTCGAGGCGACGGACCTCGCGACGCGCTTTCGTATCGGCTACATGTCGCAATCCTTCTCGCTCTACGAAGAGCTCTCGGTTCGCGCCAATCTCGATCTCCACGCCCGGCTCTACCGGATCCCCGCTGGAGAGATCGACGGCCGGGTGGCGCAGGCGCTGGAGCGCTTCGATCTCAAGGCCGTCGCCGATGCCAAGCCGCAGGCGATCCCGCTCGGCCAGCGCCAGCGTCTGCAACTGGCAGTCGCGTGCCTGCACCGGCCGGACGTCCTGATCCTGGATGAGCCGACATCGGGCGTCGATCCGGTCGCCCGCGACTTGTTCTGGGAAATCCTGCTCGACCTGTCACGCCGCGAAGGCGTCACGATCTTCCTGTCGACGCACTTCATGAACGAGGCCGAGCGCTGCGACCGCGTTTCGCTGATGCATGCCGGGAAACTGCTCGCCATCGGGACGCCGAAGGACATTGCCGCCGACATCGGGGCCGCGACCCTCGAAGAGGCGTTCATAGCCCATCTGGAGCGCGAAACCGGCGCTGACCGCGCCGCACCGGAAGCAGCGATCTCCGCCGGTCCCCGCCTGGCCGACCGCGCCGGGAGCGAGGCCGCACGGGGCGAAGGGCAACAAGTCGCCGGCGGCATGCATCGTGTCTGGGCCTTCGCCTATCGCGAGGCCCTCGAGATCCTCCGCGACCCTATCCGCGTCGCTTTCGCGTTTCTCGGCCCACTGTCGCTGCTGATCACGCTGGGATACGGGATCAACTTCGATGTCGATGCGCTTGCCTTCGCAGTCTTCGATCAGGACCAGAGCCCGGAGAGCCGGTCTCTGGTCGAGGATTTCAGGGGATCGCGCTACTTCCTCGAGGCACCTCTAATCGGCGACCGGCGCGGCATCGACCGCCGTCTCAGGACCGGCGAACTGGACCTTGTCATCGTCGTGCCGCCGGGGTTCGGCAAGGACCTTTTGGAGGATCGCGCCCCCGAGATCGCCTTCTTCCTGGATGGTTCGATCACCACCCGCGCCACGCGGGCCAACAGCTATATCCAGGGGATCATGCGCGCCTATGCCGGGCCAGCCGGGTCTGGCGCGGCGGGGTCGGTCCCCTACCGGCTGGAAGAGCGGTATCGCTACAACCAGGAATTCCGCAGCGCGCAGGCTATCGTCCCGGGAAGCATCATGGTCATCATGGCCCTGATCCCGGCCATGATGGCCGCGCTCAGCGTCGTGCGGGAGCGCGAGGTGGGCTCGATCAGCAACCTGTATTGCTCGCCGGCCCGCGCCACCGAATTCATCTTCGGCAAGCTGTTGCCATACGTGGCGCTCTCCTACCTTGGCTTCCTCGCGCTCGTCGGCCTCTCTGTCTTCCACTTCGGGCTCGCAATCAAGGGCTCGGCCGCGGCGCTTTTGCTGGCCGGTCTGCTCTACGTGTTTTCGACCACCGCGCTCGGCATGTTCGCCTCTTGCTTCGCGACGACGCAGATCGCGGCGACCATTGCCGCGGTCGTCATTTGTGTCGTCCCAAGCTTCCAGTTCTCGGGCTACCTGTACCCATCGGCATCCTTGAAGGGCTTCGCCTATGTCGCCGGGCACGGATTTCCGGCGCTCTGGTTCCAGAATGTCAGCATCGGCGTCTTCGCCAAGGAACGCGGGTTTTTCGTCTTCCTGCCGGAATTCGCCATCCTGTTCGGGTTCGGCATCCTGTTCCTGCTCGGCGCCCGCCTGTTCCTTCGCAAGCAGGAGCGTTAAGCCATGCGCATCTGGCTTTCCAACACCTACAACCTAGGCCTCAAGGAATTCGCCGGGCTCGCCTCGGACGTGATCCTCGTCGGTTTCACCGTCTACTGGTTCTCGTTCATGGTCTACAGCGAGGCGACTGGCGTGCAGATCGAGGTGCAGGGCGCGGCCGTCGCCGTCGTCGACGGCGACCGTTCGCTTCTGTCCAGACGGCTGACGGACGCGCTGCGACCGCCGGAGTTCGAGCCCGCCGTCCTGATCGACAGGGCCCGGACCGACGACGAAATGGACTCCGGCCGCTTCACCTTCGTGCTCGACATTCCACCCGGCTTCGAGGCGGACCTTTTGCGCGGCCACGCCCCAACCCTTCAGCTCAACGTTGATGCGACGGCCGTTTCCCAAGCCGGCACGGGTGCGGGATATA
The DNA here is from genome assembly GCA_050289105.1 of Paracoccaceae bacterium. GTDB lineage: Bacteria > Pseudomonadota > Alphaproteobacteria > Rhodobacterales > Rhodobacteraceae > Albidovulum. The sequence goes on from JBNKFC010000567.1 coordinate 13,972, forward strand.
TCGCGGAAATCCTCGATCGCGAGATCGCCGCCTATCTTAGGACGCGAGGGACGGAAACCGGGCCGGCAGTGAATGTGGTGATCCGCGCCCTGTTCAATCCGAACACCGTAAGCCTATGGGGGCAGTCTCTCAATTCGCTGATCGACAAGATCACGCTGATCTCGATCCTGCTGGTCGGCGCCGCCGTGATCCGCGAGCGCGAGCATGGCACCATCGAGCACCTTCTCGTCATGCCGTTGCGCGCGAGCGAGATCGCGGCCGCCAAGATCTGGGCCAACGGTCTCGTGATCCTCTCCGCCACGGCCCTGTCGCTCGCTTTCGTCATTCGGATTGCGCTTCAGGTGCCATTCGAGGGCTCGGTCTGGCTGTTTCTTCTAGGAACCGGCATCTACCTCTTCGCCACGACTTCGCTGGGCATCCTGCTCGCGACCTTCGTCAAGTCGATGCCTCAGTTCGGCCTGCTCCTGACGATCGTCTTCATGAACATGACTTTGCTTTCGGGGGCGACGTCGCCGCTCGAAACGATGCCCGCGGCCCTGCAACTCCTGCTGCAGATGTCTCCTGCGGTCCATTTCGTCGAATTCGTGCAAGGCGTGCTCTTCCGCGCCGCGGACGTCGAGACGGTCTGGCCGCACCTCGCGGCCCTGACCGTCCTCGGGAGCGCTTTTACAACCATCTCGCTCGTCCGGTTTCGCCGCATGCTCGGGGATCGAGGGTGAAGGCGGACGAATTCCGACGACGCGCCGGTCCGTCGCCCGCCGGGGACAAATCCCACCGGAAACTTACGTCACGGCGGTAACCGAAATCATTGCGGCAACTTGCGCATGGCTTCACCACGCTTTGCGCGCAGGAGAGCCGTTCAGATGCTTTCGGTCAGTCGCGGCCACGCCTTCGGTCGGAGATCGACCGGCTCCATCAAGCCCTGACACCAGTCCATCGCGATGACATGGCCTTCCTTCGCCTCGGAGAAGATCGGATCAACTCGCGGCGGCATCAAACCGACCCATCGAGGAATTCGACGCAGCGGGCGCCGACAGTTCGCCCCCCAAGGCGGGGGGCCTGCCCGGTCGATGCACCGAGCGCCTTTGCCGTCCACCCGGCGACGGGGAGAGTCACAGGCGAACAGGCCGCGCCGCGAAGGAACCTGTCGAGATCTGCGGGCGTCATGCAGTTCTCCGGCCTAGTCGATCTCGCCCAGCAGCCACTCGGCCCGTGCGATGTGCTCGCGCGCTATCCCGAGCTTCCGCTCGAGCCT
>JBNKFC010000568.1:0-2333 GCA_050289105.1 Paracoccaceae bacterium
TCAGGTCGAGCGCCGCGCGCGGGCAATCCGTCCGCTGCGCGAGAAGCGCATCGCCATAGAGCATCGCCGCGCCGACACCCGTGGCGGGCGACCGTTCGATCCGGACCGCCGTGGCGATCGCGTCCGCCACCCGATCAAGCACCGCCTCGTCAGTGATTTCCACCCAGTCGAGGATCAGCCGCTGGTGTTCGGCCCCCGACCAGTCATAGACCGCCAAAGCCACCGGATAACCCGGCGCATTCAGAAGAACGGCGCGCACCGCATCCGATGTCAGAGCAGCGGCAATGCCCTGTACTTGCAAGGTAAATTCCTGTTGATCGACCGAGCCCGAAACATCGAGGCCAATGGCCAAAGCCTGACGGCAGGCGGCATGCGCTGGTGCCGCAGCCAGAAGAAGCGCTGCAAGAGCGGCCCGGATCATCCCGGCGCTTCGGGGACCAGCATGCTGACCACCGGGCCTTCCAACTCGCGAAGAAGCTTCTCCTCCATCGCCGCCTCGTAATCCTCGAACCGCGTTACCTCGATGACAAATGCCCCCGGCCCACGGATCAGCACCCGCCGGTAATAATCCGCGATCTCCCGGTCGCTTTCGGCAATCGCGAGCCCGTTCACCGTCACATCGTCCAGTGGAAACTCGCGATAGGCCAGATCCGGGCCAAAGCCTTCATTGTTGCGCCCGTCGCCGGAGACGTCGAGTTTCCGCGCCGTACAATCCGGCGCGCGCTCGAACACGCTCGCTGCATGCCCCAACGCATAACCAAGCGCCGTCGGCATGTCGTCGTGTCCCCGCTCGCTCGTGGCCAAGGTCGCCGCCACCACCGCCAGATCGTCCGTCCCCGTGATCACCGTCCAGTCGAGAAGCAGGTCCTGCTGATGCCGCCCGCTCCATTCATAGACGGCGAGCGCCACGTGATCGTCGCCGAAGGCCAGGAACGCCTCCTCCACCACCGGGGCCAGCAAAGCGCGCGCCAGCCCCTGCCGCTGCAACAGGTCCTCGTCCCTGTCGACCGAGGCCGAGACATCGAGCGCCAGCAGCAAAGCCAGCCGACACGCAGCCATCGCAGGCCACGCCGCCAGACAGAATGCCAGCGTCAGCGCGAGCCTCACCAATGCCCGGAATTCCCCATGCTCGCCCAGGGCTCCGCCGGTGCCTTGGCGTCCCCCGCCTGCAACAGCTCCACCGACACATTGTCGGGCGAGCGCACAAAGGCCATCCGCCCGTCGCGTGGCGGCCGGTTGATCACCACGCCATTGGCCTGCAGATGGGCGCAGGTCGCATAGATATCGTCGACCTCATAGGCGAGATGCCCGAAATGGCGGCTGTCCGAGGGCAGCCCCTCATCCCCGTCCCAGTTATAGGTCAGCTCCACCGGGCAATCCGGCTGCCCCGGCGGCGCCATGAAGACGAGCGTGAACCGCCCCCCCTCATTGTCCCAACGCCGCGTCTCCTCCAGCCCCAGAAGCCGGTAAAACGCCATCGAGGCGTCGAGATCCTTCACCCTCACCATCGTGTGCAGATATTTCAGGCCCATGTCTCGCTCCCTGATGTTTTCCGGCAGCCTAACAGCCACGCCACCCCGCCGCCAAGCGGCCCGATCCACAGAAAATCGTGACCGGACAGAAAATATGCCGCTGATACACTCTATCGCGTTTACCGCCCGGCCAACCCATAGATATAGTGGGTGACGATTCGAGATGCCGGAGGACGCCATGACACTCACCCCCGAACAGAAGGCCGAGATCGAAGAGGCCCGCGCCGAGACCCGCCAGACGCTGCGCGTCACCTCCGAGGGGATGGAAAAGCGCCTCTACGTGGCCCACGAAGTGCTTGATCACGGGCTTGTCCGCGTCATCGACTATATGGGCGACGACAACGCCATCACCCAGGCCGCGCGCGTCAGCTACGGCAAGGGCACCAAGCATGTCACGAATGACGAGGGGCTCATCCGCTACCTCATGCGCCATTGGCACTCGACGCCGTTCGAGATGTGCGAGGTCAAGTTCCACGTCAAGCTGCCGGTCTTCGTCGCCCGCCAGTGGATCCGCCACCGCACCGCAAATGTGAACGAATACTCGGCCCGCTACTCGATCCTCGACCGCGAATTCTACATCCCCGCGCCGGAACACCTCGCCGCGCAATCGACGGTGAACAATCAGGGGCGGGGGGAGTTGTTGCAGGGCGAAGAGGCGCAGCGCGTCCTCGACATCCTGCGCGACGACGCCACCCGCGCCTATGACCACTACGAGGATATGCTGAGCCAGGACGGCCAGAAGGGCCTCGCCCGCGAACTCGCCCGCATGAACCTGCCCGCCAATGTCTATACGCAATGGTA
>JBNKFC010000569.1:0-3026 GCA_050289105.1 Paracoccaceae bacterium
GGCGCAACCCAGCCCGCCGCCGCTCCGGCCAGGAGCGGCTTGCCGCGCCAGACCGGCAGAACGCGCGCCGAGCCATGCCCGATCAGGGCGGCGATCCGGTCCGGCCGGCCCCGCAACTCTGCCGCGCGGTCGAGCCCGGACCCTCCGAATGTCACCGTTTCCGCCAGCCGCATCCCGTCCTCCTGCTGCGCCAGATGTGGCACGGGATCGCAAGGGTTGCAAATGCGTCAACAACGCCCGGATTCCCTCCCGATTGCACAACCCAAAGGCGATTCATTCGAGTCAGACTCACCGCAGTTCTGGCGCTGATGCGAATCAGCGTCTAACGTCACGCTCGTGTCATGGTAGCCTTCGACAGTCGTGAAGACTCAGCCAAGGGGGCAACCATGTCCGTACAACCGAAATTCACACTGACCCGCCGGGGTTTTCTCGCCGGGACCGCCGCCGGAGCATCCTTGATCGCGCTACATCCCTACTCCGCCTTCGCCGCAGCCAATCAGGCCCATCTCAGGATCATGGAAACGACCGACCTTCACGTCCATGTCTTCCCCTACGACTATTACTCCGACAAGGCGGTCGACACCGTCGGCCTTGCCCGCACCGCCGCGCTGATCGAGACGATCCGCGCCGAGGCGACGAACGCGATGCTCGTCGACAACGGCGACTTCCTTCAGGGCAACCCGATGGGCGACTACATCGCCTATGAGCGGGGCATGAAGGAAGGCGACCTGCATCCCGTCATCGCCGCGATGAACACGCTGAATTTCGACGCCTCCACCCTCGGCAACCACGAATTCAACTACGGGCTCGACTTCCTGATGAAGTCGCTCGCGGGGGCGAACTTCCCCTTCGTCTCGGCCAACGTCGTCAAGAAGATGGGCGCGAGCCCACGCGAGGACGAGACGATGATCAAGCCCTACATCATCCTCGACCGCGAAGTGACGGATGGCGCGGGCGAGAAGCACCCGATCCGCGTGGGTCTCATCGGCTTCGTGCCGCCCCAGATCATGAACTGGGACCGCAAGCACCTCGAAGGCAACGTCCAGACCCGCGACATCGTCGATACCGCCGCCGCCTGGGTGCCGCAGATGCTGGAAGAGGGCTGCGACATCATCGTCGCGCTCAGCCACTCCGGCATCGGCCCGGCAGAGCACACGGCGGGGATGGAAAACGCCTCCACCCCCCTCGCCCGCGTCGACGGGATCGACGCGCTGATGACCGGCCACAGCCATCTCGTCTTCCCCTCCTCCACCTTCGACGGCTATGCCGAGGTCGACCCGGCCAAGGGCACGATCTCCGGCAAGCCCGCCGTGATGGGGGGCTTCTGGGGCTCTCACATGGGGCTCATCGACCTTCTCCTCGAACGCGACGGCAACCGCTGGAAGGTGGTCGATTCCACCTCCGAGGCGCGGCCGATCTCGCAGCGGAACGAGGACCGCTCGATCACCGCGCTGGTGGAAAGCGTGCCCTCCGTGCTGGCTTCGGTGCAGAAGGAACATGACGAGACGCTCGCCTATGTCCGTCGCGCGGTCGGCAAGACCTCGGCGCCGCTCTACTCCTACTTCGCGCTCGTGGCAGACGATCCGTCGGTCCAGATCGTGAGCCAGGCACAGACCTGGTACATCGCCGAGATGCTGAAAGGCACGGAATACGAAAGCCTGCCGCTTCTCTCCGCCGCCGCGCCGTTCAAGGCCGGCGGACGGGGCGGGCCGGACTACTACACCGACGTGCCGGCGGGTGACGTGGCGATCAAGAACGTCGCCGACCTCTACCTCTACCCCAACACGATCCGCGCGGTGAAGGTGACGGGCGAGCAGCTCAAGGACTGGCTCGAACGCTCGGCCGGGATGTTCAACCAGGTGACGCCGGGGCAAGCGGATCAGGTTCTCCTGAACCCTGACTTCCCGAGCTACAACTTCGACGTGATCGACGGCGTCACCTACGAGATCGACCTGTCGCAGCCCTCGAAATATGGGCCGAAGGGCGAGGATCTGAACCCCGAGGCGAGCCGCATCGTCAATCTCATGCATGACGGCCAGCCCGTCGATCCGGCGGCCGAGTTCGTCATCGCGACGAACAACTACCGCGCGAGCGGCGGCGGCGACTTCCCCGGCGCCAAGGGCGACACGATCATCTTCGAAGGCCCGGACACCAACCGGGACATCATCGTGCGCTACATCGTCGAACAGGGCACCATCAACCCGACCGCCGACGACAACTGGCGCTTCAGGGCGCTGCCCGGAACGAGTGTCCTCTTCGACACCGGCCCGAAGGCGGTCGAGCACCTTGGCGACCTGACGGCGGTCGCGATCGAGCCGGCTGGAGAGGGGCCCGACGGATTCGCCCGGTTCCGGATCACGCTCTAGGCTGACGGCGCCAGCGACTGCCGCGTCTCATGCCGGTCACCCTGCGTCTGTCGCCGCCGATTGCGGCGACAGACACGGCGGTCTAACGTCGCGCCATGACGGATCGCCAGTCACTCGCCGAAATCCAGACCGAATGGGCCGAAGAACGCACCGTCCTGTCGGTGGAGCGGACGTTTGCGGGCTGGCTCCGCACCGGAATGGGCGCGGTCGGCGTCGCGATCGGGCTGCATGCGGTCTTCGTGTCGGGCGCCGGGGACTGGCCGGCAAGGGTCGTGGCGTCGATGTTCCTAGTGATCGCCGTCGCCCTCTTCGCCCAGGCCAACCGACAGGCCCGACGGATGCTGGAGGACCTCTCCTCGCAGCGTCCGATACGGGCACCCGTTCCCTCTGCGGCACATTTCACCGCCATAGCGGCGGCCTTCATCGTCGCCGCGATCGCGGTCGGTGTGCTGCTATGGAGCCTCTGAGGACGGCCCCATAGCCCAAAGCCGCTGCGCCTCGGTCTCGACGGCGCAGGGCCGCACCGCGCGCAGGCGCTCCAGGGCCAGACCGGGATCTTCGCCCGCCTCCACCATCAGCCGCAGCACGGCCATTCCGGATCGTCCGCATCCGCCGAGGCAATGCGCGATCACGCCCCGTCCCCGGTTCAGGTGGTCCAGC
>JBNKFC010000570.1:0-21944 GCA_050289105.1 Paracoccaceae bacterium
GGTCGTTGACAATGCGCCCGGCGAGGGCACCGTCGGGCGCGCCGTCACGGCAGATGTCGCCTCCGATGAAGAGGCCCGCGCCACGCACAGCGCCAAGGCAGTCATGGCGCGCCGCCAAATCGCGCAGCCCCTCAACCAGAAAGTCGCCGGTCTGGCGCGCATTATCCATCAGCCCTTCGTCCTCGATCACGTCAAGGACGGCCATCGCGGTCGCCGCGGCCACCGCATTGCCGCCGAAGGTGTTGAAATAGCGCGCCCTGGCGCCGAATTCCGCCACCACCTCGGGCTTCAGGACCAGCCCCGCGACCGGGTAGCCGTTGCCCATCGGCTTGCCGAGAGAGACCATGTCAGGCACGAAACCGTGGCGCTGAAAGCCCCACATCGCAGCGCCGGTGCGGGCAAAACCTGCCTGGACCTCGTCGGCAATGAACAGCCCGCCGGCCTTGCGGATCGCCTCCACCGCCGGCGCCAGAAAGCCGGCCGGATCGGTGAAGACACCGTCGGAGGAGAAGACCGTGTCGACGAGAAGCGCCGCCGGTTTGATGCCGTGGCGCTGAAGGTCGTCGATGGCCGCCTGAACAGCGGCAGCGAAGCCGCCGGCCACGTCGTGCCCGAACTGCGCCGGATCGGGGGCGGGCACAGTGCGTACATGCGCCCCGAGCGGGACGCCGGTCCCGAGCGACGGTGACAACTCTGCGATGCTCGCGGTGACGCCGTGATAGGCATTCCTGGTCACGATGACCCCGGTGCCACCTGTGTGTTCGCGCGCGATCCGCAAGCCGAGGTCGTTCGCCTCGGACCCGGTGCAGGTGAACATGACATGGCCGAGTGCCGCCGGGAACGTGGCAAGGAGGCGCTCGGCATAGGTCAGGATGCCATCGTGGAGGTAGCGTGTATGGCTCGCGAAGGTCGCGGCCTGTTTCGCCATCGCCTCCACCACGCGGGGGTGACAATGACCGACGCAGGCGACGTTGTTGTAGGTGTCGAGGTAGGCGGCGCCCTCCTTATCGTAGAGCCAAACCCCCTCGCCCCGCACCAGATGCACGGGCGTTTCGTAGAAGAGCCGGTAGGCAGGACCGAGCGCCTTGCCGCGCCGCGCAACAAGAGCCGCGTCCTCCGCTGGCAGATCGCCCTTCCCGGCGACGTAGGCGTTGGGCATCGTATCGCGGCGGGTCATGTGGTTTCCCTTTCGAGGGCAGCGGCGAGGCGGGCGCTGGTCTCTGCCCTGTCAAGGGCGGCGAGCGCTTCGAACCCCGCGCGCGAAGTGGGCAGGTTTCTGAGGAAGTAGGCGGCATTTTCCGGCTGCCGCGCAGCGCGCCAATTCGACAGCACCGCCGTCGTCACCATCCGCATCGCGACGAGGTCGAGGATCAGCGCTTCCTCTCCCGGCAGGAGCGGCAGGACGGAATGCCAGCCGGCGATCACGTCGGTCAGCGTCTCCAGCGGGCGAGCCGGATCGGCGTGGTAGGAGGCCGCGACGGCGAGGTCGCAGATCCGTGCGGTACGAACCATGTCGCCGAAATCGAGGATGCCGGTGATATTGGTGGCCGCAGGATCGGTCAGAAGGTTGTGCGGGTTGAAATCGGCATGGACCACCTGCCAGGGCAGACCCGCGAGCGCGGGGGCAATCCCGGAGTCGAAGCGGTCAAGCGCGGCCGCACACAACGCGCGAAGATCCGGATCCGTGACGGAGGGCAGCAACGGGCGAAGCTTCGCGGCGTTGCGAATGTCCCAGATCAGCTCGTGGTCTTCCGCCGGATGCGTGAACCCTTCGAGCGCGCGCGTGAGCCGGGCGGCGGTTTCACCGACCGCGCGGCGAAGCGCGGGTGAGGCCGGAGCGGCATGGAGGGGCGTGCCGTCGAGCCAGGTCAGAAGCCTCAGGATGCTGCCGGAGGCAAGCGGGATTTCCACCCGCCCGTCCCGTGCCGGCACGACGCGCGGCACCGGAAGGTCCGGCGCGTTGCGGGCGACATGCAAGAGCGCTTCGGTCTGGAAATTAGTGACCTCGGCCGGTTCGGCGGCATTGGCAATCTTCACGACGAAGCGCGCGCCTTCGGCCGTCGTGAGACGGAAATTCTGGTCGCGCTCCGAGGTCAGGGGATCGAACAGGCCGGACTTCGCGAAATGCGCCTTGACGAATGCCTGAACCGCGTCGGGCGTCAGCCGCGGTTGGTCCGAGGTCATGCGGGTTCCAACGGGTGAGGAGGTCATGCGAGGTCAGGCTCTGGTTTTGCCGCGAGGAAGACAGGAAATCGCCCCGGATGCAAGGGGACCGCCGGGACCGGCGATCCCCTTCTTGGTTCAGTGGTCAGCCACTTCCGCCGCGCGCTGCAGATCCGCGGCCGTGCCGCTCGCGCCGTTGAAGAAGGCGTTGAGCGCGACTGCCGAGATCGTGGCGAGCAGGATGCCGCTGTCGATCAGCGGATGGATCGTGTGCGGCATCCACATCTTGAAGTCCGGCGCGACCAGCGGAATCATCCCGAAGCCAAGCGAGACCGCAACGATGAAGAGGTTGTGGCGGTTGGTGGTGAAGTCGACGCCCGAGGCGAGGATACGGATACCGGTCGCTGCGACCATGCCGAACATGACAAGGCCTGCACCGCCAAGAACCGTCGTCGGCAGCGCCTCGACCAGGGCGCCCATCTTCGGCACGAGCCCGAGGACAATCAGGATCAGCCCGCCTGCCACACAGATGTAGCGGCTCTTGATTCCCGTGACGCCCACGAGGCCGACATTCTGGCTGAACGACGTGTAGGGGAACGTATTGAAGAGACCGCCGATCAGCGTGCCAAGGCCGTCGGTCCTGAGGCCCGCCGAAAGCCGTTCCGGCGTGACCTTGCGGCCGGTCATATCGCCCAGAGCCAGGAACATGCCGGTCGACTCGATCATCACCACGATCATCACGAGAACCATCGTGACGATCATCACCGGGTTAAAGATCGGGGCGCCGAAGTGGAAGGGCGTGATCAGCGCGAACCAGCCGGCGGTGCCGACCTTGTCGAAATGCATCATGCCCAGCGCCGCCGCGAGAACGCCGCCGATGACGATGCCCAGAAGCACCGCGATATTGGCGACGAAGCCCTTGCCGAACTTGGCGATCATCATGATCGAGGCCAGCACGATGAACGAGATCAGGATGTTGCCGGGCGCCGCATAAGCCGGGTTCGACACCGAAGGAGCGATGCCGAGGCCCTGCGGAACCGCGGGGATCGTGCCGCCCGAGGCCGCCGCCAGATCGCCCACTTGCTTAAGCCATTCGGCATGTTCGGGATTGATCGTCTTCGGCGCGGTCGGGCCGACCGGAAGGCCGAAGATCCAGTTGATGCCGATCCGCATCAGCGTCACGCCGATGACGAGGATGATCGTGCCGGTCACTACCGGGGGAAAGAATCGCAGCATCTTCGACATCAGGGGGGCGAGCAGCATCGCGATGATGCCCGCGCCGATGATCGAGCCGAAGATCATCCGCGCGCCGTCGACACCTGGATTGGCGATGCCGATCGAGATCATCGGGCCGACCGAGGCGAAGGTCACACCCATCATCACCGGCAGTTGGATGCCGAACCAGCGCGTGACGCCGAAAGACTGGATCAGCGTGACCACGCCGCAGACGAAAAGGTCCGCTGAGATCAGAAAGGCGACATCCTGAGGTTCAAGCTTCAGAACACGGCCGATGATGAGCGGCACCGCGACGGCGCCGGCATACATCACCAGCACGTGTTGCAGCCCAAGCGTGAAGAGCTTGGGAACCGGCAGCATCGCATCTACCGGATGGGTCTGTTCAGACATGGAACGTTTCCTTTTTCCCTCGGGGCAACTGTTATTCGCGCCAGCGCCGCGCCGCCCCTCGGGTCGCGGTCCGGTTAGGTCCGCCGGCCGCTCAGGCCGGTTCGTCTCCGATCACGCGCCAGGGGGCATCGTAACGGTATTCTTCGAGGTTGGCGCCCTCGCCGATCCGATCGACGACGGCAAAGAGGCCCGGCGCGTGAAGCGGGGTCAGCACACCGTGCCAGGTGCCACGGTGAAGGTTGATCCCCTGCCCCGGCGCCGTCAGAAACGCGCGCGGGCGTCCGGGCCGGCCACCCGTGTCCGGCGCGACGATCACCAGGAACGGATGCAGCGTCATCGGCAGGAAGGCCTGGCTGCCCTCGGGATGGCGCTCCACAAGGCTGAATTCGTATGGAAGCGCCCGCGGAACCGCATCGAAGATCGAGATCCCGGCCCGGCCCGACCCGAAGTCGAGCCTGGCACGGTCGTGAAACCGTCCGCAAAGCCCCTCGTTGATCATCCGGTCCGGCTCGCCGGACACGTCGAGCACATCGCCGAAAGGGGCGAAGGCGGCGGCGGTCAGCGGTTCGGTGCGGATCGTGACGGTCATCGGGTTCCTTGTGCGGCGAGGCCGGGGACGCTGCCCCGGACCCTCAGGGTATTCAGGCTACGAAAAAACTCAGCGCCCGAACGCGCCGGGGCCGCGAAGCTTGGCGTGGCGGTTGACGTCCTTGTAGAGGAGATAGCGGAAGGGGCCGGGGCCGGCGGCATAGCAGGCCTGGGGGCAGTAGGCCCTGAGCCACATAAAATCGCCCGCCTCGACTTCGACCCAGTCCTGGTTGAGCTTGTAGACGGCCTTGCCTTCGAGGACGTAGAGCCCGTGTTCCATCACATGGGTTTCCTCGAACGGGATCACGCCGCCGGGCTGGAAGGTGACGATGTTGACATGCATGTCGTGGGCGAGGTCGTCCGGCTCGGCGAAACGCGTCGTCGCCCAGCGCCCGTCCGTGCCGGGCATGGCAATCGGTTTCAACGCGTCGTCCGATGTCACGAAGGCCTTCGGGGCCGCAATGCCGGGCGCGTATTCGTAGAGCTTGCGGATCCAGTGGAAATGCGCGGCATGGTCGGTGCCGTTCCTGAGTCGCCAGTCGCAGCCCGGCGGGATATAGGCATAGCCGCCCGCACCGAGATCATGCTCCTCGCCGTCGAGCGAAAGCCAGATCTCGCCCTCGGTGACGAAGATCACGCCCTCGGCCACCGGATCGGGCTCGGGCAGGTCGGAGCCGCCGCCGGGGCCGACCTCCATCACGTATTGGCTGAAGGTCTCCGAAAACCCCGACATCGGGCGGGCGATGAGCCACATGCGGGTATTCTTCCAGTTCGGCAGGAAGCTCGTCACAATGTCGGAAAAGCAGCCTTTGGGGATCACGCAATAGGCCTCGGTAAAGATTGCGCGGCCAGTCATGAGGCTCGTCTGCGGCGGCAAGCCGCCTTTCGGGGCGAAATAGGGGCTCGGAGGATTGGTCATCTGGGCAGCATGTCCTTGAGTCGAAGTTCGGCGATACGTTCGACCTGGCGGCAGGCCTCGTCGAACTCGGTGTCGCTGTCGTTCTCGATGCGCCGCTCGAAGGCATCGAGGATCGACGCCTTGGTGTTGTCGCGAACAGCGATGATGAACGGGAAGCCGTGACGGGTCACATAGGCCTGGTTGAGCTCTGTGAAAGCCGTCCGTTCAGCGTCCGTCAGCGCGTCGAGCCCGGCGCCGGCCTGTTCGGCGGTGGACTCTGCCGTTAGCCGCTTTGCCGCGGCGAGCTTGCCAGCGAGGTCGGGATGGGCCGTAAGGACGTCCAACCGTTCGGCGCGCGACGCGGAACGGAAGATCCGGGCGAGCGCGCTGTGCAGACCGGCGGCCGTGTCGTGGGCGGGGCCGAGTTCCAGCCCCCAGGCGCGTTCGGCAATCCAGGGGGAATGTTCGAAGATGCCGCCGAAGCGCGAGACGAAGGACGCCTTGTCCATCCGGCTCGGCCTCTCGAAGCGCCGGGGCGGATGGGTCTTGGCCCAATGCCGCGCGATGTCGATCCGGCGCGGGAACCAGACGCCCTCATGCCCCCTCGCGTAGTCGAGAAAGCGTTTCAGTCCGGCAATCTTGCCGGGGCGGCCAATCAGCCGGCAATGGAGGCCGACCGACATCATCTTCGCCGCGCCCGCCTGACCCTCGGCATAGAGCGTGTCGAAGGCGTCCTTGAGGTAGCTGTAGAACTGCTCGCCGGTGATGTAGCCGGGCGCGGTGGCAAAGCGCATGTCGTTGGCTTCGAGCGTGTAGGGGATGACCAGTTGGTCGCGCTCGCCCGCCTCGATCCAGTAGGGCAGATCGTCGTCATAGGTGTCGGAGATCCAGTCGAAGCCCGCCTCGGCCGTCAGCCGCACCGTGTTGAGCGAGCAGCGCCCGGTGTACCAGCCGGTCGGGCGGGCGCCGGTGACCTCTGTATGAAGGCGGATGGCCTCGGCGATCTGGCGCCGCTCCTCCTCCTCCGGCATATCCTTGTGTTCGACCCATTTCAGGCCATGACTGGCGATTTCCCACCCCGCCCCTTTCATCGCGGCGACCTGTTCAGGGCTGCGCGCCAGGGCAGTGGCGACGCCGTAGATCGTCACCGGGATATCGAGACCGGTGAAGAGCCGGTGAAGCCGCCAGAAACCGGCCCGGGCGCCATACTCGTAGATCGATTCCATGTTCCAGTGGCGCTGCCCGGGCCAGGGCTGGGCGCCGGCAATATCGGAAAGGAACGCCTCCGATCCGGCGTCGCCGTGAAGAACGCAATTCTCGCCTCCCTCCTCATAGTTGAGGACGAGGGACACTGCGATCTTCGCGTCGCCGGGCCAGCGCGCATCGGGAGGCGTCGGGCCGTGGCCGGACATGTCACGGGAATAGCGGTTCATGGGTTCAATCCTTGCTTGGCGCGAGCCTAGTCGCGCCGGACCGCGATGATTATCATGAAAATCCGGAAAGACCTGCTTGTATTTCCGGCGGTCGCCTTTTTCGGCGGCGCCTTTCATGATGCGACGAATTGGACAGGAGGGACGGGCATGGCCGAGGGCTATCTGACGACGCATGTTCTGGACACCGCGCGCGGAGTGCCGGCCGAGGGGATCGCCATCACGCTCTACCGCGTGTCGGGCAACAGCCACCGCAAGATCGCCGAGGCGGTGACGAATGCCGATGGCCGAACCGACAGCCCGATTCTGCCGAAGGACAAGTTCGATATCGGAACCTACGAGCTGATCTTCCACGCCGGCGCCTACCTTGACGCTTCCGGCGCAGCCCCGGAAACTCCACGCTTTCTGGAAGAGATCCCGATCCGCTTCGGGATTTCGGATGCCACGGCCCACTATCACGTGCCGCTCTTGCTCTCGCCCTTCGGATATTCGACCTATCGCGGCAGCTGAGGCAGGCGCTCGGAACAGCCGCGCCGGTCACTGCGCGCGTCGAGCCCTTGGCAGAATCACGAGTTGATCGCGAAGCGCCGCGCCCGACCTTGGGTGGGCGCTTCGCATCGCCTGTGGTCTGCGTTTTATCACGAAGCCCCGGACGACGGCTGAGCGGCAGGCGACATCGCCAATGCGCCCTCCCGGGGAGGGTCGGGCGCGACCCGGGCTGGTCGCCCGGGCCATCGCCGGTGTTAAAGGGTGCGCGAATGTCCGCTTCGTTCCGCACGTGAACCATTGGCCTTGCGACAGCCGCGCCCCCGGTGCCAGGCTGGGTCGACCAAGTCGCCGCCAGTTTTGCACCCGATCAGAGGTCGCGGAAATAGGGGTCGATCTTCCAGAAACCGGCCATGTCGGCCGCCTTCGCATGCGGCAGACCGACCGCTTCCATCGCGTAGAAATCGACGCCGAGGAGCGCCGCGAGGCGCCAGCCATGCGCGGCTCCGTCGCGCGCCGGGCTGCCTTCGGCGAACATCGCCTCGATCTCGGCGGCGGCCGCGACGAGGACATAGACAAGCTCGGAGGCACGTGCGTCCGGCCAGCGGCTCACCATCTCGCGGACGAGCGAGCGCCAGCCATCTGGCGCATCGAGCAGATGCTCGATTGCGAAATGTACCTTGTCCAAACTGGTCGCCCCACCAGACATCGACCGTTCAAATCAATATCGCGGCCCCAGAAACCGCTTCCACCCGCCTCAGTTGGGGCCCGGTTTTGGCATGCCTGTCAATATCCATGGCGGAAACGATACGTTTTTGACCTTACGGTCAAATCTTGCCGTTGCAGTCCTGCGGGACATTCGCTAGCGTCTCGCGTTATATTCCGTCAGCGCCTGAGACAGGATTCCCCGATGTCGAGCCATGGGGCCGCGAGCCTTCCGAATACCGAGCGGAACCCCGGCGTTCCCCTTCAGACCGATTGGTTCGACCAGATCGCGGTCAATACCCCGGCGGCCGAACGGCGTGCGGCGACGCTGACGACGCGGCGGACGGTGAAGAAGGAATGGCAGGCGGCCTGGCTCGTCAATGCGATCCGCTGCATCGATCTGACCACGCTTGCCGGCGACGACACCGAAGACCGCGTGCGCCGTCTCTGCGCCAAGGCGCAGCGGCCCCTTGCCGATCACATCATGGCAGGGCTTGGGCTTGAGGTGCTTCATACCGGGGCTGTCTGCGTGTACCCGACGATGGTGCCGGCGGCCGCGAAAGCTCTGGCCGGTACCGGCATTCCGGTGGCGTCCGTGGCCACAGGCTTTCCCGCCGGCCTGATGCCGCTCCCGCTGCGGCTGGCCGAGATCCGCTGGGCCGTCGATCACGGCGCGGACGAGATCGACATTGTCATCACCCGCGCCCATGTCCTCGACGCCAACTGGACGGCGCTCTACGATGAGATCGCCGCGATGCGCGAAGCCTGCGGTGCGGCGCACATGAAGGCGATCCTCGCGACCGGGGACCTCAAGACCCTTCGCAACGTCTACAAGGCCTCGATGGTCGCGATGCAGGCGGGGGCCGATTTCATCAAGACCTCGACCGGCAAGGAAGGCGTGAATGCCACGCTGCCCGTCAGCCTCGTGATGGTCCGGGCGCTCCGCGACTACGGCGAACGCACGGGGTATCGCATCGGCTTCAAGCCGGCCGGCGGTATGAAGACCGCGAAGGACGCGATCGCTTGGCAGATCCTGATGAAGGAAGAGTTGGGCAACGACTGGCTTCGTCCGAACCTCTTCCGGCTTGGCGCCTCCTCGATGCTCGGGGATATCGAGCGCCAGCTCGACCACCACGTCACCGGACGCTACGCCGCGTCCTCGCGCCATGCCATAGCCTGAGGGACCGATGCCCAGCGTGACCGAGATACTTGATACGATGGACTATGGCCCCGCCCCCGAGGCCACGGGCGAGGTCATGGCCTGGCTGAAGGCGCGGGCCACATTCGGCCATTACATCGGCGGCAGCTTCACCAAGCCCGGCAAGACCTTCGCGAGCGTGAACCCGGCCACCGGCGAAACGCTCGCCAAGGTCGCGCAAGGCTCCGCTACGGACGTGGCCGAGGCCGTCAAGGCCGCCCGGGCCGCGTTTCCGTCCTGGTCCAAACTTCCCGGTCACGAGCGGGCCAAATGGCTCTACGCCATCGCCCGCCATATCCAGAAGCGCGAACGGTTCCTGTCGGTGCTGGAGACGCTCGACAACGGCAAGCCGATCCGCGAAAGCCGCGACATCGACGTGCCGCTCGTGGCGCGACACTTCTACCACCATGCCGGCTGGGCCGAGATGCTGGACGAGGAATTCCCCGGGGCAAGAGCGGTCGGGGTCTGCGGTCAGATCATCCCGTGGAACTTCCCGCTTCTCATGCTGGCCTGGAAGATTGCGCCTGCTCTGGCAGCCGGAAACACGGTGGTGCTGAAACCCGCGGAATACACGCCGCTCACGGCCCTCGCCTTCGCCGAGATCTGCGCCGAGATCGGCCTGCCGAAAGGCGTCGTCAACATCGTCACCGGCGACGGGGAAACCGGCGCGGCGTTGGTCGCGGCCGAGGTCGACAAGATCGCCTTCACCGGCTCGACCGAGGTTGGCCGGACGATCCGCAAGGCCACTGCCGGAACCGGCAAGAAGCTGACGCTGGAGCTTGGCGGCAAATCGCCCTTCGTGGTCTTCGCCGACGCCGATCTCGATGGCGCGGTCGAGGGCGTGGTCGATGCGATCTGGTTCAATCAGGGCCAAGTCTGCTGCGCGGGCTCGCGCATTCTGGTGCAGGAGAGCATCGCCGAGACCTTCCAGACGCGCCTGAAAGCCCGGCTCGCCAAGCTGCGTGTCGGCGATCCCCTGGACAAGTCCACCGATGTCGGCGCCATCGTCGATCCGGTCCAGCTGGCCCGGATCCGGGAACTCGTCGCGCAAGGCGAGGCCGAGGGCGCTGTGTTGCATCAGGCCGAGGGGCAATTGCCCGCCAAGGGCTGCTTCTTTGCGCCGGGTTTCTTCACCAACGTGGCCCCCGCCAATGTCGTCTCCGAGGTCGAAATCTTTGGCCCCGTCGCGACGCTGACCACCTTCCGCACACCCGACGAGGCGGTGGAGCTTGCCAACAACACCCGTTACGGGCTCGCCGCCTCAATCTGGTCGGAGAACATCAACCTCGCGCTCGACATGGCCTCCAAGGTCAAGGCGGGCATCGTCTGGGTGAACTCCACCAACATCTTCGATGCAGGCGCGGGCTTCGGCGGCTACCGCGAAAGCGGTTTTGGCCGCGAAGGCGGGCGGGAGGGGATGCGCGAATATCTTTCCTTCCCGACCCCGAGGGCGAAGCCCGAGGCGGAAACGGGGCGGCTCGATGCCGCTCCGGTTCCGGGCCCCGCGTCGAAGGGCGGTCCCGCCCCCATCGACCGCACCGCCAAGATGTATATCGGCGGCGCGCAGAAACGGCCCGACAGCGGGTATTCCTACGCCGTCATGGGCAAGGGCGCAGAGATCGGCCTCGCCGGTCTCGGCAACCGCAAGGACATCCGCAACGCGGTCGAGGCCGCGCACAATGCCTCCGGCTGGGGCAAGGCCACCGGGCACAACCGTGCGCAGGTGCTCTACTATCTCGCCGAGAACCTCTCGGCCCGCGAGGCGGAATTCACCGCGCGGCTGAAATCCGTGGGCGTCCCGAAGGCCGCCGATGAGGTCGCAACCTCGATCCGCCGCGCCTTCTATTACGCGGCACAGGCCGACAAGTTCGACGGCGCGGTGCATTCCACGAAATCTGCGCATGTCACGCTCGCCATGCCCGAGGCCTTCGGGGTGATGGGCGTCGCCTGCCCGAACGATGCGCCGCTTCTGGGCTTTCTCAGCCTCATCCTTCCCGCCATCGCGATGGGCAACCGGGTCGTGGCGATCCCGTCGGCGTCGATGCCCTTGGTCGCGACCGACCTCTACCAGGTCTTCGACACCTCCGACCTGCCAGGCGGGGTGGTGAACATCGTGACCGGCGCCAAGGACGAACTGGCCAAGACCCTCGCGAGCCATGACGACGTGGCGGCCATGTGGTATTGTGGTGGATCGGATGGCGCGGAAATGGTCGAAGCCGAAAGTTCGGGCAATCTGAAGGTCACCTGGACCTTTCCGAACCGTGACTGGCTTGGCCCCGATGGTCAGGGCCGCGAATTCCTGCTACGCGCGACTCAAGTGAAAAACATCTGGGTTCCGTACGGCGAATGACCGACATCCTCTTCCCCCTGCCCGCCCCCGTCCTCGTCCCGCTGCGCGATGGCTCCGGCTTCTATCCGGTCAACCGCATCTTCTGCGTCGGCCGCAACTATGCCGATCACGCCAAGGAGATGGGAAACGAGGTCGACCGCGAGGCGCCGTTCTATTTCACCAAGGCGCCCGCGCATCTGACGCTCTCCGGCGCCACGACCCCCTATCCGCCCGGCACGCAGGATTTCCACCACGAGATGGAATTCGTCGTTGCGATCGGGGCCGAAGGCTTCCGGGTTCCCGCCGAGAAGGCGATGGACCTCGTCTTCGGCTACGCTGCCGGGCTCGACATGACCCGCCGCGACCTGCAGGCGGCAGCGAAGGACAAGCGCCGGCCCTGGGACACAGGCAAGGATTTCGAGAACGCCGCGATCCTCGCGCCCCTGACCCGTGCGGCCGAATTCGGCGTGCCCGGCCCGCAGGCGATCTCGCTTCTGCTGAACGGAGAGCCCGTGCAGCGCTCGCACCTCTCTGAGATGGTCTGGTCGGTCCCCGAGATCATCGCGCATCTCTCGACTCTCTATCACCTCAAGCCCGGCGATCTGATCTACACCGGCACCCCCGCCGGTGTCGGCGCCGTCAAGCCGGGGGACCGCCTCCATGGCGAGATCGACGGCCTCGCCCCAGTCGAGCTGACCATCGCCACGCCGGAGTAGGAAGGCGAGGCGAGAACCCCTTGGACTGCGGAGGCGGCTGTCACAAACCTGATTGCCAGGAGACTGACTCGCGCCCACCCGATGCCGTCATTCCTCGTGCGTCGGCGCTTCGCATAGGCACCACTTCGTGGAATTTTCCGCTCGCGGTGAATTCGGGAAGTGCTTCGCTTCTCCGCACCGAGACATCATCCAAATGGTTGTCGCGAAACACCTGTTTCACCGACTCGATAACCTCTTGAAAGACTGACCCCGGCGCCGCTCCATCGGCCAGTTGAATACGCACTTCGAAATCTCTCTCGCCGGTCTGGACCAGTTGGATACGCTGGGCACGGTCGTGCTCCAGGTCGAAGACGAGCGGCGACAGCGTCACATCGCCCACACGAACGAGCGTCGCCTGGCGTCCCTCTACCTCAAAACTGCGGAACGGCGACCCGCAGGGACATGGGTCCGTGTAGAAGCGAACACAGTCGCCGAGATCGTATCGGATGAAGGGCTGAACCTCGTTGGCGAGCACCGTCAGCAGCACGGTCGCCGACAACGTGCCATCGGGAACCGGTTGCATCGCGTCGTCCACCGCTTCGAGGATGACCCAGTCTTCGTTCAAATGCTTCCGCCCGTGGCTGCATTCGAACGAAAGCGCCAGGCATTCGGTGCAGCCATAGGGGTCGAGAATGCCGTATTTCAGCGAGGGGAAGGCCCGCCCGGCCCGCTCGCGAAGATCGTCCGTGAGTGTCTCGCCCCCTGTGGTGAACAGCACGGGCGCGATCCGCAGCCGCCCGGCCTCCTTTTCCCTGACGAGGATGGCCAGCATGCTCGGGTAGGTCACGATCCAGGCGACGTTCGCGATCGCATTGAGTCGGTCAACGAGCCGGTCAATCGGCTGCTCGGCCTCGATGAAGGTCAGACCCAGCCCCCTCGCCAGCCGCGGATACAGCCGTTGCACCAGTTTGTTGAACGCATTTCCGGCGAAGTGACCATTCCCGCCTGTGATCGTCACCCTCGGCCCGCGCTTGCGGACCTCGCGGATGAGCTTCCAGTGGTGTCGCTCGAAGCGCGCCATGGTAATTCCATAGGCATATTCCACGAACGATGAGGACAGTACGATGACCGCAGGTTCACCCGATGTCCCGGAGGTCTGAAACACGGCAACATCGTCAATCGGCACACCGGCATTCCGGATGTCCCGGAGATGTTCGCGGGCCCGGTCGAGGGGAAGGGAACGGATTGTCAGCCAGTCGTCGAATTCTCTCATGAGGTCGGGTTTGCGCGTCACCGGCAAGTCGCCGAGTTGGATCTCGCTGGATGGTCCGAGATCCGCGTAGAGCCTGCCGAACAGCGGGGAGCCGCGCCGCACCTTATCCACGAGACGCCGCAGGTTGCGGAGTTGCCTGGCTTCAATGCGCCTGCGTCCGCCCCAGCCCGTCCAGAGCCCACCGGCCAAGTAACCAAATGCTCTGCGAAGACTGAAACGCATATCTGTTGGCGATGCCCGTTCTTTGTACCCGGCGGCGGAAGAGCCTCTGACTGAAAGCTACCTTGAAGAGAGTCCGCCTCTGTTGATCGCTGTCAACCTGCGTCGCCGCACCGTATAAGGTCACGCGGCATCGCGCGAGAAGGGGACATGAAGGCAGCGACGCCGAACCTCGGCTACGTCCGCAAAGCCGAAGAACACCACCGCGCAACGGGCCCGAACTGAAATGTTGCGGCACCACATCGATTGCGGCATGGTTCCGGCGACCCGAGAAGGAGCATCGCCCGTGCCCGAATTCCGCCTGCGCAAGATGACAGTCGTCCTCGACGAAATCCACCACGATGGTGGACCGGACGCCAAGACCCCCCGCCTGCGCGGCGCGGTGCTGGCGGTCGTCTCGAACCCCTTCGCGGGGCGCTACGAACCCGACCTCCAGCCCGCGATGGAGGACCTCAAACCCCTCGCCGTGACGATGTGCGAAAGGCTCATCGCCGCGCTCGGCGGCAAGGAGGGCATCGACGCCTACGGCAAGGGCGCGATCGTGGGTTCGGAGGGGGAACTCGAACACGGCGCGCTCTGGCATGCCCCCGGTGGCTACGGGATGCGCGCGATCCTCGGCGATCCGAAGGCCATCGTACCCTCGACCAAGAAGGTTGGTGGCCTCGGTGCGTCCATTGACCTGCCGCTCACGCACAGCGACGCCTCCTACGTCCGCAGCCATTTCGACGCGATGACGGTGAGCGTGCCGGACGGGCCGAAACCCGACGAGATTGTCTTTGCGCTCGTCATGGCCAAGGGGCCGCGCGTGCACAGCCGTATGGGCGGGCTCGAAGCCTGGGATATCAAGGGCGAAGACGGTCTGCGCTGATGCGCGGCCTCTGGCTCGTTCTTCTGCTCACCCCCGGGGTTGCGAATGCCCATGCCTCGGAACGGGCCGTCATCCTGACGCTGCCAACCGGCTGGTACCTGATCGGCGCAGGCGTCGCCGTGGCGCTGACGGCACTTGCCGGCCTTCTCGCAGGCCGTCTGCCCGCCTTCGCCGCGCATCGGCTCTTCGACCGGCCGGCGCTGCTGTCCCGCAACACCACGAGCTGGGTCGGCGCGGGGCTTCTCTGGGGCCTCGTGGCGGTTGGCATCTGGGGCACCCGTGACCCCTTGGAAAATCTCCTGCCGCTGACCGTCTGGACGGTGATCTGGGTGGGCCTCACGCTCGCCACCGTCCTCTTCGGCCATCTCTGGCGGGACGTCGAGCCGTGGACCGGCCCAGTGCGGTTTCTGCGTCGACTGACAGGATGGCACGGCTCCGTCCGCCTCTCGCGCCTCGGCCATCTGCCAGCGACGCTTGGCTACCTCGCCTTCGCCTGGTTCGAGATCGTGTCGCTGTCGCCCGCCGATCCATTCGTGCTCGCCCGCGCAGTGGCGGTCTACTACCTCCTGATCCTCGCGCTCGCGGTGGCCGAGGGGGAGGACTGGCTTCCCCGGGGAGAGTTCATGACCGCCTATTTCGACATGATCGCCAAGATTGCCCCGTTCTGGGCCGAGGCGGCGAACGGTCGGGTCACGGTCATGGCCGGGCTGCCGGGCGCGCAGGTGCTGCGCCTGCCGCCGCTCGGCCCCTCGGCCATCGCCTTCGTCACCATCGTCCTCGCCTCGGTCAGCTTCGATGGCCTGCACGAGACATTCTGGTGGCTGATCCGGCTGGGCATCAACCCGCTCGAATTCCCCGGCCGCTCGGCAGTCTACGTCGCTAACAGCGTCGCGCTCCTCGTCTTCTGGGGCCTGAGCGCCACCCTGATCCTCGGCGCGATCCACCTCGGCCTGCCGCGCGGGGCCCGGTTCGCCGAGTTCGCGGGACCGCTGATGCTGTCCTTCGTCCCGATCGCGGCGGGCTATCACGTCGCCCATTACTTCGTCGCGCTTCTCACCAACGGCCAATACGCCATCGTCGCGCTGAACGATCCGTTCGAGACGGGCCTCTCGCTCCTCGGCCTGCCCGAGCACTGGGTCTCGTTCGGGTTCCTTCACCAGCATTCCGGCGTCATGGCCATCTGGATCATCCAGTTTTCGGTGATCCTGGCGGCCCATGTGCTTGCCGTTCTCCTCAGCTACCGGCTCTCCGAACCGATCGAAAGAGCACGGACGCTGCGCGCGCACCTGCCGATGACGCTTCTCATGGTCGCCTACACGGTCTTCGGTCTTTGGCTTCTATCCGCGCCCGTTGGCGCGTGAGAAAGGATTTGCAATGCGATGCGACTCCGTGTTCCGTGAGGGCAGCGAGTTCCCAAGAGCGCGGATCACAACGAAAACCGCGCCGTTTCAACAGCGGAGACGTTTGATGACAAACAAACTGATCACCTCTAACCCGACCCGCCGGTCCGTCCTTGGCGGCATGGCGGCAACCGGCGCCCTCCTCGCGACCGGCCTGACCCCGCGCTTCGTTCAGGCGCAATCCTCCGCGCCGATCAAGCTCGGCTTCCAGCTTCACCGCACCGGCATCGGCGCCTCTTATGGCCGCTGGTACGAACGCACAGCGACGGCGGCGCTGAAAGTGCTGAACGACGCGGGCGGCATCAACGGCCGGCCGGTCGAGATCGTCTTCGAGGATGACGGCACCGATCCGAAGCGCGGCGCCGAGGTTGTCGAGAAGCTCACCAGCCAGGCTGGCTGCGATCTGATCTTCGGCACGCTCTTTTCCCACGTTGTCATGGGTTCCGCACCCCGCGCGGGCGAATTGAAGGTGCCCTATCTCGTCTGCTCCGAAGGCCACCATGTCGCCTCGGGGGCGCTGAACCGCTGGACGATGCAACCCGGCATCACCGACGTGAAAAGCCAGGTGCAGTCGATGGCGCCCTGGGTGACCCAGAACCTCGGCAAGAAGGTCACGATGGTCTTTCCCGACTACGCCTTCGGCCACGACCACCGCGACTTCTTCACCGCCGCCGTCGCGGCGCAGGGCGGCGAGGTCATCAAGCACGTCGCGATCCCGCCGACCGAGACCTCGTTCACCCGCTACTTCCCGCAGATCCCCTCGGATACCGAGGTGCTCTACCACGTCATGGTCGGCCCCGCCGTCCTGACCTTCGTGAAGGAACTGGGCGAGTTCTACGGCTCGGGCGCGCGGCCCCAGATCTTCGGCTTCATCGACTCGCTCGAAGCCGTCAACATCGCCTCGCCCGGCCTCGAATTCCTCGAAGGAACCCATTTCTGGGAAGGACATCCGCGCTACAAGCAGGCGGATGCGAGCGAGGCCGAAGGCCTCTACCGTGCCGCCGTCGGCGTCGACGACACCGGCGCGTCGGTCTCTGATCCCGCCGACATCGCGACCTATGCCCACATGTTCTCAGTCTGGGAAACGCTCTTCGCGATCAAGGACGCGATGACCGCGGCGGGCTATCAGGGGCCGGACGACCGGCAGAAGGTGGTCGAGGCGATGGAGGCGATCACCGACTTCGCCGAGGGCAACGAACATCCGCAGGGCCCCAAGGTCTTCAACGGCAAGACCCACCAGGCCTTCGGGCTCCAGTCGATCTCCAAGGTCGAGGGCGGCAAGCTGGTGCGAGTGCACCAGACCGCGATGGAGGACGGTTTCTACCCCGACGAGGTCGACTACACGACACAAAGCTTCTGACCAGAAAGGGACGGGCGGGGACATTCCCCGCCCGAACTGTGCCTTGGACTTCGGACCCTTCCTTCTCCTCGCCCTGATGGAGGGCCTCGTGACAGCCGCAGTGCTTGCGCTGACGGCGTCGGGGCTGAGCCTCGTCTTCGGCATCATGCGCGTCGTGAACGTGGCGCATGGCGAATTCTTCATGCTGGGCGCGGTGCTGGCGTGGTTCACCTCGCAATGGGTTCCGGGGCCGCCTGCCATAGCATTTGCGGTCGCGCTCGTCATATGCCCGCTGATCGTCGGGGGTATCGCCGCGCTCGCCGACACGCTGGTGCTGAAACGGCTGAACTACGAACCCGAGGCGACGATCGTCGCCACGATCGGGCTTCTCTACATCCTGCAACAGGCGGCGCTGAGCTTCTTCGGCCCCGATGCCCGCCCCGTTCCCGCGCCCTTCAGCGTTAGGATCCAGCTGCCCTGGTTCGGCTATTCCGGCTACAAGCTCGCCGTCGTCGTCGCGGCGATCCTCCTGCTGCTCGGCGTCTGGCTGATCCTGAAACACACACGCGCCGGGCTGGTGATGCGGGCAACGCAGATCGACCGAGACACGGCCCGCGCGTTCGGGATCAACGTCGACCGGGTCTATGCCGGCGTCTTCGCGATGGGCGCGGGGCTCGCCGCTATCGCCGCGGTGCTGGTCGTGCCGATCCAGCAGGCGCATTACCTGATGGGGGGTGATCCGCTTCTTCTGTCGTTCATCGTCGTAATCATCGGCGGGCTCGGAAGCTTGCGCGGCACCCTCGTCGCGGCGCTGCTGATCGGCCTTTCCGACGGCGTCATCTCCACCTTCTTCGCACCGACGCTGGCGAAAATCATCGCGACACTCGTCGTGGCGCTTGTCCTCGTCTTCCGGCCGCAGGGCCTTTTCGGGAAACGCGCCGCATGAAGCCTGACCGCGCGCTTGTCCTTCATCTCGGCGTGCTCGCGGCGCTTCTCGCGCTGCATTTCGTGGCGCCGGCCTATCACCACACGAACATCGCCCGGATCATGGTGCTGGCGATCTACGCGATGGGCTACAACATCGCCTTCGGCTACACCGGTCTCCTCAGCCTTGGCCACGCACTTCTCTTCGGCGCCGGTCTCTATGGGGCAGGGCTTCTGGTCTACCACGCCGGCGCGGGCGCGGCCGAGGCGATCATCGCGGGCCTTCTCGCCGGCGGGGCGATGGCCTTTGCCGTGGGGCTTCTCGCCCTTCGCACCACGGGCGTCGCCTTCATGATCGTGACCCTGATGTTCGCGCAGGCGGGCTACCTGACCGTCCTTTACTTCGGCGCCTGGACCCGCGGGGACGAGGGCATCGTCATTCCACAGGCGGCGCGGAGCATCGGCCCCCTCGACCTTTCCGACGACGGCACCCGCTATCTCGTCGCGCTCGTGCTTTTCGCGACGGCACTTCTGGCGAACCTAGTGCTCGTCCGCTCGCCCTTCGGCCGCGTCATGGTGGCCATGCGCGAGAATGAGGAACGGAGCCGGATGCTCGGCTTCAATCCGTTCACCGTGAAGCTCGGCGCACTCACCATCTCGGGCCTTTACGCGGGCCTCGCGGGCGCGGCCTACGGCCTCATGTTCGGCTATGTGGGGGCGAGCCTCGCCTCGGTGCAATACTCGATCCTGCCGCTCCTCTACGTCCTCCTCGGCGGCGCGGGGACCGTGCTTGGCCCGTTCCTGGGCGCGCTCCTGATGTTCTACCTCATCGACTACGCCAGCGCGGTGACCGACGCGCATCAATTCGTCACCGGCGCGGCGCTGGTCCTCCTGATCCTCTTCGCGCCGAAGGGCATCCTAGGCACGCTGCGCGCAAAGGGGGTGAAATGGCTGCCGTGACGCTTCTGGAGGCGCGCGGGCTGACCCGCCATTTCGACGGGCTGAAGGCCGTCGAGAAGGTGGATTTCACGCTGCGCGAGGGCGAAATCCACGCCCTCATCGGACCAAACGGCGCCGGCAAGACGACGTTCGTCAGCCTCCTGTCGGGCCGCATTCCGGTCCAGTCCGGCACGATCCGCCTCAAGGAGCGCGACATCACGCGCCTGCCCGCCCACGCCCGCGTCCGTGCCGGCATCGCCTACACGTTCCAGATCACGCAGGTCTTTTCGGCCCTCACGGTCTTCGACAACGTTGCCCTTGCGGTGCAGAGCCGCGGCGGCCATCCGATCGCCGAAGAGACCATGTCCGCGCTCGCCCGCGTCGACCTCGCCGACCGGGCGGAGCAGATCGCGGGAACGCTCAGCTATGGCCACCAGCGCGTTCTGGAAATCGCGATGGGGCTGGCGCTGCAGCCCCTCCTTCTCATCCTCGACGAGCCCACCCAAGGCCTGTCGGAGGGCGAGATTGCCACTTTCAAGGACATCGTCCGCTCAGTCGTGCCGAAGACGACGGTGCTTCTGATCGAGCATAATATGGACGTGGTCATGGGCCTTGCCGACCGGATCACGGTTCTCAACTTCGGCGAGGTTCTGGCCACCGGCACGCCGGAGGAGATCCGCGCCGACAAGGCGGTGCAGACCGCATATCTGGGGGACTAGATGCTGATCCTCGACGCCATCGACGCAAGCTACGGCGCGGTGCAGGTGCTCCGCGGGCTGACGCTTTCGGTCGAGTCGGGCGAGGTTCTCTGCGTCATGGGGCGGAACGGCGCGGGCAAGTCCACGATGCTCAAGACCATCATGGGCCAGGTGCCCGCGACAAAGGGCTCGATCACGCTCGACGGCGTGCGGATCGACGGCCTTCCGGCGCACGAGGTGCCACGCCACGGCATCGGCTATGTGCCGCAGGGACGCCGACTCTTCGGCGATCTGACCGTGGCCGAGAACATCGAAATCGGGCTGATGACGCGGGGTCGCGGCGCGCGGGTGCGCGATACCGTGCTCGACCTCTTCCCGCGGCTTCGCGAGCGGATGAACCAGGTGTCCCGCACCCTGTCGGGTGGCGAACAGCAGATGCTCGCCATCGCCCGCGCGCTCTGTCTCGAACCCAAGGTGCTTCTGCTCGACGAACCGACCGAGGGGCTGCAGCCGTCGATGATCGCGCTCATCCGCGATACGGTGGTGGCGCTGAAGACGACGGGCGTGGCGACGATATTGGTGGAACAGCGGGTCGATGCCGCGCTTTCGGTGGGCGACCGGATCGCGTTCATGGTGGGCGGCCACGTCGAGGAGACGGTGTCGGCTAGGGGCCTGCATCCGAACGCGGCGCATTTCGCGGCCTATGTCGGCGTGTGACGACGCCCGCGTAAGGTGGGTTTAAACCCACCTTACCGGACGGAGACCGCCGCCCAAAACGGCGGTCTGTTCGTTTTGCAGACAATCCGGTCGCCCCCCTATCCGCGCGCGGGTACGACGGCATAGTATTTTCTTGCGCGAATCTGCAAAAACTTTACCAATTGATAAAAATTGACGCGACGTAAGCGAACCAACAGGGGCTGAAAATGAACAATGCACCGAAAGCCGGTCTGAACCGGCGCCATCTCATGGCCAGCGCGGCCGGTATCGCCGCGACCGGCCTCCTGGGCCTGCCGAAGCGGGCTGTCGCCGCCGATCCGATCAAGGTCGCCGGCATCTACACCGTGCCCGTCGAACAGCAATGGGTGAGCCGCATCCACCAGGCCGCAACGGCGGCCGTCGCGGCAGGCACCGCCGACTACGTCTACACCGAGAACACTGCCAACACCGACTATCCGCGCGTCATGCGCGAATACGCAGAACAGGGCTACAAGCTCATCATCGGCGAGATCTTCGGGGTCGAGCAGGAAGCGCGCGAGGTCGTCGACGAATATCCCGACGTGGCGTTCCTGCTCGGATCGTCGTTCCTTCCCGACGAGGCGCATCCGAACCTCGCCGTCTTCGACAACTACATCCAGGATGCGAGCTATCTGTCCGGCATCATCGCGGGCGCCATGACCAAGGGCAACATCGGCATGGTCGGTGGCTTCCCGATCCCGGAGGTCAACCGCCTCATGCACGCCTTCATGGCCGGCGCCCGCGAGATGAACCCCGACGTCAAGTTCCAGGTCTCGTTCATCGGCTCGTGGTTCGATCCCCCGAAGGCCAAGGAAACCGCCTTTGCGATGATCGATAACGGAGCCGACCTTCTTTACGCCGAGCGTTTCGGCGTCTCGGACGCGGCGCAGGAGAAGGGCGTGCTCGCCATCGGCAACGTCATCGACACGCAAGCGGACTATCCCGACACGGTCGTCGCTTCGGCGCTCTGGCATTTCGAGCCGACGCTCAACGCCGCTCTCGCCAAGGTCGCGGCGGGCGAGTTCAAGGCCGACAACTACGGCACCTATTCCTTCATGAAGGAAGGCGGCTGCTCGCTCGCCCCTCTCGGCACGTTCGAAGGCAAGGTGCCAGAAGCGGCGCTGGCACTCGTGGCCGAACGCGAGGCGGCGATCAAGGACGGCTCCTTCACCGTCGAGATCAACGACGAAGAGCCGAAGTCGTCCTGATGGCACCCGAAGCTGGGGCGGAGGTCGTCCTCCGCCTCGACGGCATCACCAAGCGGTTCGGGGCGCTTCTCGCCAACGACGCGATCTCGTTCGACCTGAGACGGGGCGAGGTCATCGCCCTTCTCGGCGAGAACGGGGCGGGCAAGACGACGCTGATGAACATCCTCTTCGGCCATTACACGGCCGACGCGGGCCGCGTCGAGGTCTTCGGCCAGCCCTTGCC